>JAUYDN010000274.1 GCA_030691775.1 Dehalococcoidia bacterium | reverse complement strand
ACCCCGCAAGATATTTCATCTCGCGGGGTCCTACTAAAAACTAATTACTGACTACTGATAACCCCGGTTAGTATTCGATTGTCACCAGCGGTTTGCCGGTCTCCACTACCTGCTTCACTGCCACGTTAATCTCCGTCACCGTACCGTTGAGCGGCGCCATAATGGGGTTTTCCATTTTCATCGATTCAATGTAAAGGAGCACGTCACCCTCTTCTACCTTATCCCCAACCTTCACCTCGATACTGATGATGGTCCCGGTAATCGGTGCCTCAATAACTTCTTTTGCCACGTACCGCCTCCTTTCTCAATCAGAACTATACTAGCAGGTGTTCAAGCAAAAGAAAAGGGCGTTTCCCCACTGCTGAGTCCCCGCCCTTTTCACACTCCGTTGTTATTATGCCAAGCATCAATTACTTCCCATCGGCTACACTCAGGTAGTGCGGTATGGTTGACTCCCGCAAGTAGAGCCACGATTGCCCGATTCCTTGTCATTCTCCGCGAAGCTTGTCCCGTACTCCGATACGGGAGCGGGGAATCCAGAGAGGTTTCTCATGAAAGAAGCGAGCGTAATCCAAACACAACGCCCCATCCCTTGGTCCCTTCCCGCGGGGAAGGGAATTGGTTTTCTTGAGGGGGCTGCGCCCCCTCATACCCCTGCTATCCACAAACCTTGGACCCTGAATTGGGTGAGAAGTACTTAGTGCTCTACGTAATAACTGTTTATCAGGCCTTGCTTTCCGCCGTGACCGGTTCTTCCACCGCTGTTCGCCGCAGGATTATCTGCTCGTCCATAACATCCGCGACGGTAGTATCACCAGAACGGAACTCGCTGCGCAAGATAGCTTCGGAGAGCTTATCCACTACCAGGTCCTGTATTGCCCGGCGCAACGGCCTGGCGCCGAAGACCTCGTCGTAGCCTTTTTCACCCAGCAGGTCCTTGGCGGCTTCCGTAACCTCGAGTTTGATGCCTTTTTCTGCAAGCTGTTTTCCTATCTGCACGAGCATCAGGTCGACGATGGTGCGGATGTGCCCTTTATTGAGCGCGTGGAAGACCACGATGCCATCGATACGGTTGAGGAACTCCGGACGGAAGACACGCTTCACCTCCGCCAGCAGTTTCTCCTTCATCCGCTCGTAGGTGACTACCTGGGCTTTGGTTTCATCAGTCTGGGCGATAAATCCCAGAGACGAACCCTTGCGGATAAGTTCCGCGCCGATGTTGCTCGTCATAATAATGATGCTGTTACGGAAATCGACACGTCTGCCTTTGGCGTCCGTCAGGTGTCCGTCATCGAATATCTGCAAAAGAATATTGAAAACATCCGGGTGCGCTTTCTCAATTTCATCGAGGAGGATACAGCAATAGGACTTCCTGCGTACCGCTTCGGTTAGCTGGCCACCCTCGTCGTATCCCACGTATCCGGGAGGCGCTCCCACCAATCGGGAGACGGTGTGCTTTTCCATGAACTCGGACATATCCAGGCGGATAAGCGTGTCCTCATTGCCGAACATAAACTCGGCGAGCGCCCGTGCCAACTCGGTCTTGCCCACGCCCGTAGGACCGAGGAAGATGAAATTGCCGATGGGATGGCGCGGGTCTTTGAGACCGGCGCGGGCCCTTCTGACCGCCTTGGAAATCGTATCGATAGCTTCGTCCTGCCCGATGATGCGTTTATGGAGGGCTTCTTCCATATGAAGCAGACGGGCAGTTTCATCACCGCCAAGCTGGGTCACCGGGATGCCGGTCCACATGCTCACGACCGTGGCTATGTCTTCCGCGGTTACCACCGGTTGTTCCTGCTGGTGCTGTTCTGCCTGCCACTCTTTTTCAAGGCCTTTTATCTTTTCTTCTATCTGGATTTCCTGCTGGCGCTTTTCTGCGGCATAATCATATTGCTGTGCCGCCAGGGCTTGCTCTTTTTCCTTGCGAATACTATCCGCCAGCCGTTTTGCCTCTTTGAGCGTAATAGGGGTGCCGCGCCGTTGTATTCTCACCCGTGAAGACGCCTCGTCGATGAGGTCGATAGCCTTATCCGGCAGGAAGCGGTCAGGGATATAACGCGCCGCCAGGTTGGCCGCCGATTTCAGGGCTTCTTCGCTGATGGTGAGCTTGTGATGTTCCTCGTAGCGGTGTTTAATGCCCTGCAGGATTTTCAGGGTATCTTCTACGGTAGGTTCTTCAACGAGAATCGGCTGGAAACGCCGTTCCAATGCCGGGTCGCGTTCAACGTGCTTGCGGTAATCATCGAGCGTGGTGGCGCCAATGACCTGTAACTGTCCGCGCGCCAGGGAAGGTTTGAGAATACTCGATGCGTCCACCGCTCCCTCGGCCGCTCCCGCGCCGATAATAGTGTGAAACTCGTCAACGAAGAGGATACAGTTGCCGGCAGTCTTTATTTCATCGATGATTTTCTTGAGGCGCTCTTCGAACTCGCCGCGGTACTTGGTACCGGCGACCACGGCAGCCATATCGAGAGTGACCAGCCGCTTGTCTTCCAGTGTTTCCGGGACATCACCGACGGAAATACGGTGGGCGAGACCTTCCACGATGGCAGTCTTGCCAACACCGGGTTCGCCAATCAATGCCGGGTTGTTCTTGGTACGGCGGCTGAGAATCTGGATAACGCGCTGGATTTCTTTTTCCCGCCCGATAACGGGGTCCAGCTTGCCCTTCCGCGCCATTTCCGTCAAATCGGTGCTCAACTGGTCGAGTGTGGGGGTTTTACTGGTCGTACGGGCAGCGCGCGGTTTTTGCGCATTTTGATTGAGCATACGGATGACCTCGGCACGCACCTGTTCGAGGGTGATGCCGAAGCTATCGAGTACGCCGGCGGCAACTCCGCCGCCTTCATGGAGAAGTCCGAGCAGGAGATGCTCGGTGCCGATATAGTTGTGACCGAGGTGACGCGCTTCATCGATAGCCAGTTCGATAACGCGCTTCGCCCTCGGAGTCAGACCGATTTCACCGGTATTCGGCTTATCGCCGCGGCCGATAATAAATTCGACCCCGGAGCGGACTTTACCGAGGTTGACGCTAAGGTTAACGAGTACCTTAGCCGCGACCCCGTCCTCTTCCCTCAACAGACCCAGAAGGATGTGCTCAGTACCGATATAGCTATGGTTAAGATGCTGAGCTTCTTCCTGTGCGAGGGTCAGGACTCTCCGGGCTCTTTCCGAAAATTTCTCAAATCGGCTCGCCATTCATGCCTCCTTGAGACCGCCACCACTGTTTACCGCCCATCCACCAGATTCAAGGTAAGTATAAGCTTCCTGGCAGTGGCATATTTTCCACAAGAGGTTGCCCCCTCAGTATCGTCTGCGCTGAAGCGTTTCACTTCCGTGTTCGGGATGGGAACGGGTGGTACCACTTCGCTCAAACCACCAGGAAGCCTATTGACTTGTTAATGATGCCCAGGTGACGGCTTGTCCTTATAGTCTACCCATATCATAAGGTACAGGAACCCCGCCGTGCAAGATACTGCATTTGTGGCCGGTCTATGTGTCTGGCAATATCCAGTTGGTATTAATTAGTATTCTAGCACAGTGGTGCGATGAAATCAAAGACCGGCGATGTACTGCAGGGCATAAAAAACCGAGCCTTCCGGCTCAGTTTTAAAAGGAATACGCCAATACCAACTCTGAAACAGGTCAAGCCCTCGTCCATTAGTACGGCTTAGCTAAACACATTGCTGTGCTTACACACGCCGCCTATCGAGCAGGTAGTCTACCTGCGGACTTACTCCCCGGCGAACCGGGGACAGGAGATATTATCTCGGGGCATGCTTCGTACTTAGATGCTTTCAGCACTTATCACAACCAGACATAGCTACCCAGCAATGCCCCTGGCGGGACAACTGGGACACCAGCGGTCTGTCCCTCTCGATCCTCTCGTACTAGAGAGAGCCCCCCTCAAATCTCCGGACGCCCATCACGGATAGAGACCGACCTGTCTCACGACGGTCTGAACCCAGCTCGCGTACCGCTTTAACCGGCGAACAGCCGGACCCTTGGGAGCTGCTTCACCCCCAGGATGCGACGAGCCGACATCGAGGTGCCAAACCTTGCCGTCGATATGAACTCTTGGGCAAGATAAGCCTGTTATCCCCGGGGTAGCTTTTATCCGTTAAGCCACGGCCCTTCCACTCGGAGCCGTAGGATCACTTTGCCCGACTTTCGTCCCTGTTCGACTTGTAGGTCTCACAGTCAAGCTCCCTTATGCCAATGCACTCACTGAGTGATTTCCATCCACTCTGAGGGAACCTTTGGGCGCCTCCGTTACCATTTGGGAGGCGACCGCCCCAGTCAAACTGCCCACCTGACACTGTCCCCCAGCTTGCACTGAGGTTAGAACCTAAACTCAACAAGAGTGGTATTTCACTGTTGGCTCCACCCCTCCCGAGAGAAGGGCTTCTCAGCCTCCCACCTATACTACGCAAGTTAAGCCCAGATCCAGTGCCAAGATACAGTAAAGCTCCACAGGGTCTTTTTGTCCTGTGACGGGTAACCCGCATCTTCACGGGTACTTCAATTTCGCCGAGCCCCTCGTTGAGACAGCGCCCAAGTTGTTACACCATTCGTGCAGGTCGGAACTTACCCGACAAGGGATTTCGCTACCTTAGGACCGTTATAGTTACGGCCGCCGTTCACCGGGGCTTCGGTTCGCAGCTTCTCCCGACTTGCGTCGGGATGACCACTCCCCTTAACCTTCCGGCACTGGGCAGGTATCAGCCCCTATACGTCAGCTTACGCTTTCGCAGAGACCTGTGTTTTTGTTAAACAGTCACTTGGGCCCGTTTAATGCTGCCCCGGGTATTAGCCGGGGCGCCCCTTTTCCCTAAGTTACGGGGCTAGATTGCCGAGTTCCTTAACGAGGGTTTTCTCGAACACCTTGGGACTCTCATCCCCACCCACCAGAGTCGGTTTGCGGTACGGGCGCTCCTGGTTCAACGGCAACGAGGCTTTTCTAGACGGTAGGAGCACAGCTGAGTTATCTCGGGTCTCCCCTCAATTTCCCTTCATCCTCAGCTATAACATCCGGAGTGGATTTCCCTGCCCCGGCATCACCTTGGATGAAGAACACACCATGTCCAATAGGTATGCTCAACCTGCCCATCCGTACCCCCTCTTTGCCTCCACAGGAACGGTACGGGAATAATAACCCGTTGTCCATCGCTTACGCCTCGCGGCCTCAGCTTAGGCCCGACTAACCCTACGCGGATTAACCTTCCGTAGGAAACCTCGGGTTTCCGGTGGACGTGTTTCTCACACGTCTTTCGCTACTCATGCCAGCATTCTCACTTCCCGTCGCTCCACAATTGCTCACGCAATAGCTTCACAGCGCGGGAACGCTCCCCTACCTTCCGATTCCGAAGAACCGGAACCATAGCTTCGGTGACGAGCTTAAGCCCCGTTGAATTGTCGGCGCACCACCACTCAACCAGTGAGCTATTACGCACTCTTTGAAGGGTGGCTGCTTCTAAGCCAACCTCCTGGCTGTCTGCGCGGTAGTACTTCCTTTCCCACTTAGCTCGCGCTTAGGGACCTTAGCTGATGGTCTGGGCTGTTTCCCTCTCGACCATGGAGCTTATCCCCCACAGTCTCACTCCCAGACTAAAGGCTCATGGCATTCAAGGTTTGATTGGAGTTGGTAGGATGCTATCCCCCTAATCCATTCAGAGCCCTACCTCCACGAGCGACCATCTGGGGCTGTACCTAAATACATTTCGGGGAGAACCAGCTATCTCCGGGTTCGTTTGGCATTTCACCCCTATCCACAGTTCATCCCATAGCTTTGCAACGCTAACGGGTTCGTACTTCCACTCTGATTTTACCAGAGCTTCACACTGACCATGGATAGCTCACCCGGCTTCGGGTCTAATCCGTGCGACTTAGTCGCCCTATTCGGACTCGCTTTCGCTCCGGCTCCGCAACTTAATTGCTTAACCATGCCACACAGATTAACTCACTGGCTCATTCTTCAATAGGCACGCCATCATCCTTCCGAAGAAGGACTCTGACCGCTTGTTAGCACACGGTTTCAGATCTATTTCACTCCCCTCCCGGGGTGTTTTTCACCTTTCCCTCACGGTACTAGTTCGCTATCGGTCATCAAGAGTATTTAGCCTTGCTCCGTGGGCGGAGCGGATTCCCATGGGGTTCCTCGTGCCCCATGGTACTTAAGAAATGGTCAGGAGCCTTCCCCTTTCGTTTACGGGACTATCACCCTCTGTGGTGGCTCTTTCCAGAGACCTTCATCTAGGGTACGGTTGGTAACTCCTTCACTTAGTCCAGGTTCAGTATGACCGTTCTTGCAACACTGTAACAACATAGGTCCTGAAACCACTCAGCTATTACAGTTTAGGCTGTTCCCCGTTCGTTCGCCACTACTAAGGGAATGTATATCTTTTCCTCGGGGTACTAAGATGTTTCAGTTCCCCCGCTTACCTCCACCCAGCCTATGTGTTCGGCTGGGGGTATCCCGATTTTATCGGGATGGGTTGCCCCATTCGGGAATCCCCGGCTAGGCTTGCTAGACAGCTCGCCGAGGCTTATCGCAGTCTTGCCACGCCCTTCTTCGGCCCTTGATGCCAAGGCATCCACCGTGCGCCTTATTTCCGCTTGACCTGTTTCAGACTTGATATTGGCCCTATTCTTTTATTAAGGTACGCCGGACAAACTTAAGGCGGCTTGGCAGATTTACGCCAAGCCGCCTGGCTGGTCATAAACCACCAATCTCGCTACTTTATGTTTGTCCTCTCATCGTCACTATTGTTTCCTTTAGTGCCAAAAGTAACTATAACACTTCCCTTCAGGGGTGTCAATAGCCGCAAGCCCCGTTTTTCCACGCTTAACGGCAAAATGTTACTCTTTTGTGACGCGATATTATTACGAAGAGCATTAAGTAGATTACATCTTGCAGGGTGGGTTAGTCCGGTTTCAAGGGGTGTCGGCTTTCAGATTTCGAAAGGACGTAACCCACCACAAGTCGTCTTATGCAAACATGTTTATGCTCTGCGTAGTATCTCCTCTGGGTAATGAGGAAAAAGCGACCCGGTTGAAACCCCGTAAATACACGGAAAACCTGACCCGGTGAGGTTCTTTAACCGCAGACAAAAAACCAGAGGTCTGGAAGCCTCGCTGTTAGTTCCCATCGCGGCTTGCGCCGACCGCGGCCTTCTTATCCCCCGGACGCGAGGTTCCTGGCTTCTTCTTATCCGGCGGCGCTGAACTGGTACGCCCGCACCTTGCCAGGCGAGGAGATAGCTGTGCCCAGAGAGACAGCGTATGATAGATTCCCCGCTGACGGGAGACCTGAAATAAATCGTTTAGCATAACAGTAATGTAGCAATTATTTGTTTCAAGCAGATTACAGGTCTGAAGGTTTACCCAAAAAAGCGTTTGACAAACCTCCTGCGCCTGTGTTACTTTTGAAAAAGGATGAAAATGCATAACGTCTCTCGGTATTACTCGTATTACTTCACATTTATGGGGCACGAAAGTGCGCTTGAGAGGCGTAATGCGTAAAAACAGCTTGAACAAATAAGTCCCCCGGTACATTGAAGCAAAGAAAGACCCTCTCAAGCAGAGGGTCTTTTCATTTATTATACGTCGCCGAGGAGGAAAGTGATGATTATCATGAAGAGCGATGCCACCAAAGAGCAAATCGACCACGTGATCCGTGAGATTGAGAAGTACGGCTTGCGCGCCGATGTGTCCCAGGGTGATTACCGCACCGTCATCGGGTTGATTGGTGATGAGCGTGGTGTGCCTTTCGACCACTTTGCCGTCTTACCCGGAGTGAAGGAGGCAAGAATGGTCGAAACGCCCTATAAACTTATCACCCGTGAATACGCGCGGATGGCAGGCGACCAGAGTGAACGCCGTATTATCAAGGTTGGCGATGTCCGCATCGGCGGGGACGAGCCGGTCTTCATCGCCGGACCCTGCGCCGTGGAGAGCAAGGCACAGCTGATGACCATCGCCGAGGGGGTGAAGAAGGCGGGCGCCCATATTCTGCGCGGCGGTATTTTTAAGCCCCGTACTTCTGTCCACTCTTTCCAGGGGCTGGGCGCCGCCGGTGAGGACGAAGCCGAAGAAGCACTGACCTGGATGAGAGAAGCCGGCGACCGCTATGAAATGCCGGTCGTCACCGAAATCAGGGGAGAATCACAGGTAGACCTGGTAGCGAAATACGTGGATATCATCCAGATTGGCGCGCGCAACATGTACGACCAGGACCTGCTCATCGCCGTGGCGCGCAAGAAGAAACCCATACTGTACAAGCGGCACTTCGGTGCCGGCATCGAGGAGTTCCTTTCCTTTGCCGAATACATGGTTGCCGAAGACAATAAAGACATTATTTTGTGTGAGCGGGGCATCTTGCCTCTGGGCAAAGGGAAAAGCTATACTAGATACACGCTCGACCTGGCGGCGGTGCCGGTCATCCAGAAGGAGACTTACCTGCCGGTCATCATCGACCCGAGCCATGCCGCAGGCAGGCGCGACCTCATTTTCAACCTGAGCTGTGCGGGCATTGCCGTAGGGGCTTGCGGTTTGATTGTCGAGGTGCACCACAACCCGGAGGAAGCACTCGTAGATAGCGCTCAGCAGATTACGCCCGCGGAATGTAAGGAGCTTATCACGGCTTGCCGGCAAATTCATAAAGCTATCGGCGGCAGGAAAAACGGAGGCTAGTACCGGCAGATGAAAAAAATCCGCGTCAGGCTGGGGCAGAACGGATACGATGTACTTATAGGGCCCGGTTTGCTTTCCGAGACGGGACGTCTGCTGAAAGACCTCGGTTGTAATGACAAAGCGGTCATCATCACAGACCCGACCGTGAAAAACCTGTATGGTATCAGCTTGCGGCAGAGCCTGACTGGCAACGGTTTCAAGACCACCCTCCTTGAGATACCTGAAGGCGAGGAACACAAGTCGCTGGAGACCGCCGGCCGGCTTTACCAGGAGTTGACTGACGCAGGCGCGGAGCGCGGCACACCCGTACTGGCGCTGGGGGGTGGAGTCATCGGGGATGTGGCAGGGTTCGTAGCCGCTACCTACATGCGCGGTGTACCGCTGGTGCAATTGCCCACTACCCTGCTCGCCCAGGTGGATAGCAGTATCGGCGGTAAGGTCGCTGTCAACCACAGCCAGTTGAAAAATAAAATCGGTGCGTTCTACCAGCCGCGTCTCGTAATATCCGATATTACCACGTTGCAGACCTTACCACCCTCAGAGCTAACCAGCGGGCTGGGCGAGGTTATCAAATACGCCGTCATCCGGGATGCTGAATTCCTTGGCTATTTGGAAGAGCACCTCGACCGCATAAAAGCCCTCGATGCCGGCGTCTTCGAGCATATCGTAGCGGTGTCAGCTAAAATCAAAGCAGAGGTAGTGGAAAAGGACGAAAAGGACACTGGTTTGCGGAATATTCTCAATTTCGGGCACACGGTCGGGCACGCCATCGAGACCGTCACGGAATTCAGGATTTCACACGGGCAATCGGTTGCAATCGGTATGATGGCGGCGGTATTGATTGCGAGCGAGATGGGCGTTTTCGAAAACAGCGACGTGGTCAGAATACGCAAGCTCCTCAGACGTGCCGGCTTGATGACAAAGATGCCAAAAGTAGAGCTCGGCAGGGTAATGTCTGCGATGACACACGATAAAAAAGTGGCTGGTGGTAAAATAAAGTTTGTCCTGCCCCGCGCTATCGGGGACGTATTTGTAACAGATGATGTGAATATGACTTTGGTAGAGAAAATCTTGTCACGTACCTGAAACAGGAGCTGGTGAGTTTGAAATGAAAATACCAAAATTGTGCGCCACCATTATCAATACGGATTTAAAAGCCATTAAAGAAGTGGAGCCGTTCGTCGATATGTACGAGGTGCGTATCGATATCATCGGGGATGGCTGGACGGAGGTTGCCAGAAAGCTGACCAAACCCTGGATTGCCTGCAACCGTCTGGTGGAAGAGGGTGGTAAATGGCAGGGTAACGAAGCGCGCCGCATCGAGAAACTGCTCCAGGCAATCGAACTGGGGGCGAAAATCGTCGATGTCGAGGTTAATGCCAAGAACGTGGAGAACATCATCACGTTCATCAAGAAGCGCGCCACCTGCCTGCTCTCTTTCCATGATTTTGAAAAGACTCCGCCACTGGACAGGTTGAAACAAGCCGTGCAGAAAGAAATCAAACTGGGCGCCGATATCTGCAAGGTCGTGACCTTTGCGCATAGTTTCGAGGATAACCTGGCAGTATTGAGGCTCATCCGGGAGTTTCCCGGCACGCGAGTGGTCGCGTTTGCGATGGGACCGCACGGTATGGCAAGCCGCGTACTTTCACCGCTCGCCGGCGCTGATTTCACGTACGGCGCCGTGGAGAAAGGCAGTGAATCCGCACCCGGGCAAATCCCTGTTATCGATATGTACAATCTTTACGGTATACTGCCCTAGAGTGAAACTGTCTCCTCCCCCTTTCGCAAAGGGAGGGGCGTTGTCCCAAATGTCATTCTGAGGAACGAAGTGAACGAAGAATCTCCAGCACTACTCAGCAGGCAGGGAGACCCTTTTAGAGAAAAAGTCCAAATCACAAATTTCAATAGTCAACCCCCCCTTTCTCCCCACCAGAGTGGGTCAGGGTGACAAAGTCACTCGACTTTTGAGGCGAAGTGCCAAGGGGGGTAAAGACGGATTTTTATGAACGACTGGACAATCTCAGGGAAAACCAGCGTCTGCGGCGTTATCGGTGACCCCATTGAGCACACGATGTCGCCGGCGATGCATAACGCCGCTTTCAGACAACTGGAACTCGACTATATCTATGTCGCTTTCAGGGTGACGCCGGCACAGCTCGGCAAAGCTATTGCCGGGATGAAAGCGCTGAACATCAGGGGCTTGAACGTCACCATCCCGCATAAAGTGAATGTTATTCCGTTTCTCGACCGGCTGGACCCGCTGGCGGAGAAAATCGGCGCGGTGAATACGATTGTGAACGAAGACGGCGCACTGACCGGCTACAACACAGATGCCTCCGGTTTCTTGCAGGCATTGAAAGAGGGGGGCGGAGAGCGCGGGGAGCCGAAGGGTAAGAAAATACTCCTGCTCGGAGCGGGTGGAGCGGCACGAGCCATCGCCTTCATTATCGCCGCGGAGGGCGGTTACCTGACCATCCTCAACCGTAAAGAGGAACTACCCTGGGCGGAGGACATTGCCCGCAATATCGGCACGGCTTACCACATGCCTGTCGGCGTTGGTGAGCTGACGCGGGAGAAAATCGAGCGCGTCATTCCGGATACTGACATCCTCGTGAACGCTACGAGCGTAGGCATGACTCCGGGCGCAAACGAAAGCCCGTTTCCCGCTGACCTGCTCTGCGCCAGCTTACTGGTCTTCGATATTGTGTATAATCCATTAGAGACGCGCCTTCTCCGCGAGGCTAAAACCGCGGGCGCCCGCACCATCAGTGGCTTGGAGATGCTCATCTGGCAGGGCGTGCTCGCCTTCGAGAAATGGACCGGACAACACGCACCCGTTGACCTGATGCGGCAGACGGCGCAAAAAATACTGAAGAAAGGATAGGAGAACGCCAGGCAATCCTCTCGCCCCTTTCAGGGAGAGAGCTTGTCACCTCCCCCTTTATCAAAGGGGAAAAAATAACCAGGAAATGAAAACTAACATCGCTCTGGTTGGTTTTATGGGCACGGGTAAGACTTCCATGGGACAGGTGCTGGCAAAAAAGCTCATCTGGCAGTTCGTCGAGGTCGACGCACTCATAGAACAGATGGCAGGCAAGTCCACCCCGGATATCTTCGCCCAGGATGGAGAAATCGCCTTCCGTGAGCTGGAAATCGAAGCTATCAAGCAGGTTGCCCGCGGCAAGAAACAGGTCATAGCCTGCGGGGGTGGGGTGGTGCTCAACACTATTAATATTGCCCGTCTCAAGAAAACCAGCGTGCTTATTCTTCTGACAGCTTCACCCGAAACAGTATTGAAACGCACTTCTGCCGACCGTGACTCCCGTCCGATGCTTACGGCTGCCAGCGACCCCGCAACCCGTATCCGGGAACTGCTTAAATACCGCCGTCCGTATTATGAACGCGCCGCAGATTTTACCATCAATACTTCAAAACACAGCCTGGAACAAATCACTGACCAGATTATCGAAAAACTGAGGAACTATGAAGGCTTCAATTTCCAGGGGTAGCATCAAGGGTAGTGTCCCCGCACCACCCTCCAAGAGCTATACCATCCGCGGCCTGATGTGCGGCGCGCTGGGGCGTGGGAAAAGCCAGATTATGTACCCGCTGGGCTCCGACGATACGGATGCGGCTTCAAACGTACTGCGGAAAATAGGCACCCGTGTGCGGCACAACAAGACTTCATGGACAATCGAGGGTGGTGATTTCCACACGCCGGACTCCGACCTCTACTGCGGGGATTCCGCCGCTACCCTGCGCTTCATGACGGCGCTCTGTTCGGTGATTCCCGGGACCTGCAGACTGACCGCGGGCGCATCTCTCTCGCGACGCCCGGAAGAGCCGCTGTTAAATGCCCTGCGGCAACTCGGGGTGAAATGCTCCGCCCCCAACGACCTGCCGCCGGTCACTGTACAGGGTGGCAAGCTGAAGGGTGGCATTACCAGCCTCCCAGGTGATATCAGCAGTCAATACGTGTCTGCTCTCCTGCTGGTAGCGCCCTTCGCGGAAAAAGACATTATCATCAGGGTGACGACGCCGTTGGAATCGAAACCGTACGTTTTAATGACCATGGATGCGATGCAGTGGTTCGGGATTACAGTGGCTTTTAATGATACGATGGACGAGTTCCAGGTCTTCCCGCAAAAGTACCAGCCGACGAAGTTCCGCATCGAGGGTGACTGGTCGTCGGCGTCCTACCCCCTGGCGCTCGGCGCGCTGGCAGGCGAGGTCGAGGTGGCCAATCTCCCGACAGAGTCGATGCAGGGCGACCGGATGTTGCTCGATTTCTTACAGGGGATGGGTGCCGGCGTCACCATAGGCAGGAACTCGGTTATCGTGACGCAGTCGAAGCTCAATGCCGTTAAAGCCGACCTGACCGATTGCATCGACCTCCTGCCGACGGTTGCCGTGCTTGCGGCAGTAGCCGAAGGTAAGAGCGTCCTTACCGGCATCGCCCGGGCAAGGCTCAAAGAATCCAACCGGGTGGCGGCTGTCGGCGAGGGTTTGACCCGTATGGGTATCAAGGTCACCGAAGAAAAGGACTATCTGACCATCACCGGCGGTAAGCCTCACGGTGCGACCATAGACAGCAAGAACGACCACAGGATTGCCATGGCGTTCAGCTTGCTGGGCACGGTTACTGGCAAAGTAACGATTGAAGGCGCAGAATGTGTCGGTAAGACCTACCCTGAGTGGTGGGATGTCATGAAAAGCCTGGGAGGGAGGATAAAACTGGATGGGGAATAGTCTCGGCAAACTATTTACCGTCACCAGCTTCGGGGAGAGCCACGGCAGAGGCATCGGCGTGGTGATAGATGGCTGTCCCGCCGGTCTACCGTTGGCGGAAACCGACGTTCAAAAAGAGGTGGATAAGAGAAGAGCAGGGCGGGGAGTTGCTTCCACTCGCCGAATGGAAGAGGACCGGGTCGAGATTCTCTCCGGCGTCTTCAATAACCGTACTACAGGCACACCGGTTTGCATGATTATCTGGAATAAAGACACCGATGCCAGTGCCTATGAGCGCACGAAAGCATTACTCCGGCCCGGGCACGCTGATTACACAGCGTTTATGAAATACGGCGGTTTCAATGACTACCGCGGGGGTGGCCAATTCTCCGGCCGGATTACTGCCGGCTTCGTCATGGCAGGCGCGGTGGCAAAAAAGCTTCTCGGTACCATAAAAGTGGAGACTTTAGCCCACACCGTAGAAATCGGGGGGATTGCGGCAAAGACTGCCACTCTGCCTGCAGTCCGTAAGGTGGATGCCACTCCCCTGAAGTGCGCCGATGCTGATGCAACGGCGAAAATGCTCCTGGCAATCGAGAAGGCGCGTGGTGAAGGCGACAGCCTGGGCGGTATCATCGAAGGAATTGCCCTCAACGTCCCGGCTGGAATCGGTGAGCCGGTCTTCGATACACTGGAAGGCGACCTGGCAAAAGCCCTGTTCGCCATCCCGGCGGTCAAGGGTGTGGAGTTCGGGGCGGGATTCGCCGCGGCAAAAATGCGAGGCTCGGAGAACAACGACCCCTTTGTGATGAAACGGGGCAGGATAACAACCATCACCAATAATGCCGGCGGCATTCTCGGCGGCATCAGCAACGGTATGCCCATCACAGTCCGGGTGGCGGTCAAACCGACACCTTCCATCGGACGACCGCAGAAAACTGTGGACATTGAAAAAATGGAGGACGTCGGACTGGAAATCGTGGGCAGACACGATGCCTGTATCGTACCCAGGGCGGTGCCGGTGGTAGCGGCGATGCTGGCAATCGTGCTTTGCGACCACGCCCTGCGGGCACAACTTATCCCGGAGGTAATTAAATGAGTCTCGAAGAGCTACGTAAGAAAATCGATGATGCCGATGCGAAAATCGTGAAGCTCATCGCGGAACGTATCCACCAGGCGCAAGAAATCGGAAAGGAAAAGCAGAAGACCGGTCAGCGTATCGAGGATACCGCCCGCGAAGAGCGGGTGCTGTCGAACGTGCGGGAAATCGCGCGGAAAGAGAGCATCAATGAAAAGGATATCGAAAGCATCTACCGGCAGATAGTCAACGCCTCCAAGAGCGTCCAGGGGACGGTCATCGCTTTCCAGGGCGAGATTGGCGCTTACAGCGAGGAGGCGGCTTTTCAGTTCTTCGGTCCGGGCGTGCAGGTCAAGCCGCTGGAAACACTCGATGCCGTTTTCAAAGCCGTGGAACAGGACGTCGTGCCCTATGGAGTCGTGCCCGTGGAGAATTCACTGGAAGGCAGTATCAGCCGCGTCTACGACCTGTTTCTGAACTCCGCACTCAAGGTCTGCGGGGAAATAGAACTGCGCATTTCCCACTGCCTCATCGCTAATCCAACCGCGAGCCTGGATAGCATCAAGCGTATCTACTCCCACCCGCAGGCACTGGGACAGAGCCAGGCGTTCCTGCGCCATCTCAACAGCGAGCTTGTTTCCACCTACGATACCGCCGGCAGTGTCAAGCTCATCAAGGAACAGAATATCAAGGACGGGGCGGCTGTTGCCAGTGCCCGTGCCGCGGAAATTTACGGCATGAAAATCCTGGCGCGCGGCATCGAGGATAACCCTAACAATTTCACCCGCTTCTTCATCCTCTCGCCGCAAGATTCCCCGCCCACAGGTAAAGATAAGACTTCTATCGTTTTTTCGGTAAAGCATAAACCGGGTGCACTGTTCTCAGCGTTGAAAAGATTCTCCGAAGCTGATATCAATCTCACCAAGATTGAAAGCCGCCCCACCCGCCAGCGTGCCTGGGAGTACAACTTCTACGT
>JAUYDN010000045.1 GCA_030691775.1 Dehalococcoidia bacterium | reverse complement strand
ATGGGTGTCATTCTGGAGCGAAGCGAAGAATCTCAGAGTGGGGGAATAAGACAACGCCTCCCCACCACCAGATTCTTCGTTGTCCCGATGCTATCGGGACTCCTCCAGAATGACAGACCAATTGTTTTGAGACAAGCTCCTCAGGTCGCCCCTACATTAAAATATTGTTAACTCCCGGCTTTGCGTACCCGCTTTGCCTTGCTCATGTACTCTTTGAGCCTCTTCCGGATGGCTATCTTATCATACTTGCCGACGCTCGTCCTGGGGATATCGTCTGTGAAAAGCACGTAGACGGGTAACATCCATTTGGTAATCTTGCCCTTATCAACGCCCTCAGCCTGTAAGTACGTAAGGACATCTTCTTCTTTGTTCGTAGTACCCGGTACCAGTTTGACCATCGCCATCGGTACCTCGCCCCAGATATCATCGGGTACGCCGACATAGGTAGCTTCCAGGACAAAATCAGCACCACAGGTCAGGTTTTCCAGCAGGACAGTCGGTACCATCTCCGAGCCACTGCGGATGACATCGGTGATACGGTCAGCGATGATGATGTATCCGTCTTCATCGACCTTCGCCGCATCGCCGGTATGGAACCAGCCATCACGCCAGGAAGTCGCTGTCCTCTCCGGCTCTTTAAAATACTGCTCCATAATCCAGTGGCCGCGGAGCACAATTTCGCCGATGGTCTGATTATCATGCGGCACGTCTTTAGCGTTTTCATCGACCACACGGGCGTCGATTGCCGCCGAAGGTGTACCGGTCTTTACCATAATCTGGTCGAGCTTTTCCTGCGGCCAGTCCACCATATTGCGCTTGATGCTCGCCGCGATGACTCCAGCCAGGGTCTCCGTCATACCGTAGCCCGAACCCGCACGCATCGATGGGAACAGCTTTTCTGCCTTTAATTTCAGTCCCAGCGGCAGGGCGCCGCCACCGATGCCGATTTGCTTGAGACTGCTCAAATCATATTTGTTAACATCCGGATATTCCAGGAGCATCGCCAGCATCGTCGGTACCAGGCCGGCTGAGTTCACTTTCTCGTTCTGCACGAGTTCGCAGAAGCTCTGGGGCATGAACCTGCCCGGGAAGACCATCCTGGCGGCGGAAAACACCAGGTGGAACGGAGCGCCCCAGGCGTGAATGTGGAATAGCGGTACATTGACCATGGGGACAGCCACATTTGGAGGCAAAGGGTCATCCGGCAACCGTACCCGCATGCTCATCGCCGCCGCAGAGTAGAGGGTCTGCAACAGCACCTGGCGGTGCGTGTACATCACACCCTTGGGCAAGCCGGTGGTGCCCGTGGTGTAATAAAGTACCGCATAGGTATCTTCCGAGAAATCGGGCCAGTCGTAGGTCTTCGGCTGGTCTTTTATCAGCTCCTCGTAATCATAGAGCGGTTGTACTTTAGTTTTCGGCAAGCCCGGCTTATCGGACATATAGACGAATGCCTCGACTTTGGACTTGATGCGGTCGTACAGGGCTTCCAATAGCGGCAGGATCGAGTCATCGATGAAAATCACTTTGTCCTCGGCATGGGTGATGGTGTATGCCATGTGGTCCATAGACAACCGCATATTGATGGGATGGGAGACGGCGCCGGTACAGGTGGTCGCGTAGATATTCTCCATGTGCCGGTGGTGATTGAGCGCCATCGTCGCCACCCTGTCTCCCGGCTGGAAAGCCCCGCCCGTCTGCACCCCCAGTTTCTTGAGGGCGTGGGCAAGCTGGCAGGTACGCTCGTGCCACTGCCGCCAGGTGAACCGGAAATACTGCCCGGCGTCATTCCTGTAAACAATGGCAATGTCATCTGGATATTGAGTTAACGGTCTCTTTAAACAAGCCTTGATGAGAAGCGGGTAATGGGTGGTAAATTCCGGGTATGTCTTGACGTCCATTTTCACCTCGCTATTTATTTGGTCACGGTCATGCGGAATAAATCATATACGCAACAGTATAAGAAAAGTCAAGGGGAGATGCAAATCAGGGAGAAACTGCCAAATATCAATAGCCAACCGTCAATCTCCACCACTCCTTAACCTCTGACACAGGAAATCAAGAAACATAACTGTTTTCAGACGAAAGTAAGTATCTGTGCCCGTGTGGTATAATCAAAACACGCTGGAAGGTGTGGAGGTCAACCATGAAAATTTTGAAACTGCCGGTGGTTATCACCCAAGACGAGGACGGGTTTTTTGTAGCCGAAGTGCCTGTACTACCCAGCTGTTTCACCCAGGGAAAAACCAAAGAAGAGGCAATGGCTAACATCAAGGAAGTTATTCATTTGTGCCTGGAAAACATGGGCGATGAAAGCAAAACGGTCCCCGATACTTTTTCAATCGAGCAGGTAGAAGTCGCCGTCTCATGACCAAACTGCCGGTTGTCTCCGGTGATGAGTGTATCAGGGCGCTTCAAAAGGTCGGCTACCGTGTTGCGCGTACGCGTGGTAGTCATGCGTGGTTGGTGTGCCCCGCCCGTGCTCCTGTTCCAGTTCCCAAACACCACGAGTTGGGGAGGGGAATCCTCAGAAAAATCCTTCATACTGCAGATATACGTGTTGAAGAATTTGTGGAACTGCTGGAGAAATAAAGGTAGAATTACCGGTTCGAATACAGCTTGCTTTAAAAACTAGTACTTAGCGCATTAATATATTGCGTATATTACTGATAGGGTCTATAATAGATTCTCGAAGGGGGTCTATTATGAGACGAGTTACTATTAAAAATATGGAGGAAGCGAAAGTAATTATTAGGGCTGAAATTCATCGCACCAATGAGACCCGGCTCCAGCATCGGCTTCATTGTATATTGCTTATCTGTGATGGAAGGACATGCGCGGATGTTGTTGCGCTTTATGGTGACAGCTTGCGTGCAGTTCAGTACTGGGTTAAGCGTTACAATGAAGCGGGTATCGATGGCATGCGTGATCCCACCAGGCTTGGAAGAAAACCCAGGCTCTTGGCAGACAAGGATGTTCTGGCACAGGACTTGCGTCACTCCCCTCGGGAATTTGGGTATACGCAGAACCTGTGGGACGGTAAAATCTTGAGTCATCACCTGAAAGAAAAGTTTAATGTTGAATTGAAGGTTCGGCAATGCCAGAATCTCTTTCATCAGTTGGGCTTTCGCCGAAGAAAACCCCGCCCAGTGATTGCTAAGGCGGACATTGAGGCACAGGAGGCATATAAAAAAACTGGAATGTCTGGCAGGTGACAAACAGGTAGAGATGTGGTTCATGGATGAATGCCATTTCCAACAACATGGTTCCCGTCTGGCTGCATGGTTTCCACCGGAAGAAAAGGACCCGGTGATAAGACACGCCCCGGTGCGCAACAAGGTCGGCATTATAGGGGCAGTGCGAGCTAATGATGGCACCCTGGTTACATGCGAACACGACAAATTCAATGCCCAAACCATTGAGGCATTCCTGACTGAATTAGTCAAACAGCGAGATGAACACAAGACCATGATCGTCATCCTGGATAACGCCAGATTCCATCACGCAAAAGCCCTTTCCGGTTGGTTGGAGCAACATTCCCAGTATTTTCACCTGGATTTTCTACCACCATATAGTCCAGAACTCAACCCTATTGAGCGTGTTTGGAAACTAACCCGGCGTCTTTGCACCCATAACCAGTATTTCGAACAACTTGATGAACTACGTCAATCTGTACTCACGAAGTTCCGCGATTGGTTTTGTCCAAACCAAGTTCTTACACAATTATGCGCAATCAACTGATGCGTCATGTATAGTAAGGGATTGACGGACAAACTAAAGATGCAGAGATTGCCATGTCCCGATGCTATCGGGACTCCCAAAGACAGTGAGAGTAATTGTCGTCCTGGTGGGGTCTTAACTATTGGTTATTAGATATTGTGCCGACTTCGTCAGGCATCCCGCATAAAATCGGGATTTGGTACTTGTTACTTGTTACTTGATATTTAAGCCGGTCGTCAGACCTGTTTCTCGATGTACTTTTCCCGGAGAGTATTCAGCGCCGCGAAGAACTCCTTTTGCATGACGCACATCGTGTACATTCCCCGCGGCGTTACGTTAATCCGGCTGTTACCCTTCACCAGCCCGAACGTACGGAAAAACGTTAACTCCCACCGCAAGCTACCGTTCATATCCGCGTGAAAACGCTGGTGGAATTTCTGTGGGTCCAGAGACATACCGAAGAGTTTAGTGAGCAGGTAGTAGCGCAGGTGTTCGCGCTCCGAAAGGCGACGCCAGCTCACCAGTGGCAATTTGCCAGCGGATATTAGCTCATCATATTTATCCAGGGAAAAAGTGTTCACCAGAAAATCACCGTTCAAAAACCCCACCGACCCCGCCCCCACCCCGATATAGTCGTCGTAATCGATGATATACTCGTCAATCAGTCTATCGCCGCGGGAGAAACACCAGGCAGTGGAAGCTTTGTAACCGCCCTCGAATAGCTCCTGCAGGATAATATCATAGAACTGCTTCTCGCGGGAGGTATCCACCTGGCTGAACCGGCGTTCCAACCGCGTCTTCTTGTGCGGGGAGGGCATCAATGGGTAGAAGGTCGCCTGGTCGATACCCAGCGCCTTGAATGTTGCCACATCCTTTTCGAACATAGCGGGGGTCTGGGTAGGGAAATTGAAAATGAAATCGGCGTTAACCGTATCGAACATCCCCTGCGCCATTTTCAGCTTCTCGATAGCTTCTTCACCCGTGCCGATGACTCTGCCCATATCCTTGAGCAGTTGGTTATCGAAGCTCTGCACGCCGATGGAGAGACGGTTCACTCCCGCTTTTTTGAGCGCGTCGAGTGTTTCTTTATTGACCTCACGGTGGGTGGTCTCCAGGGAGATTTGCCGGACGGTAAAGTGCTGTTTGAGAAAATCGAGGAAACTTACCAGCTCATCCATCATCACTGTGGGGGTGCCACCCCCGAAATACACATCGGAGAAACGGAAGCCGCGCTGGTGGTACATCTCCACCTCTTTTTTCAGGTTGACGAAGTACCTGTGGGCTTTCTTCTCATCGAGCAGGTAGCGGTTAAAACAGCAGAAGGGGCAAAGGGTACGGCAGAAAGGGATATGCACATAAAGGGATGCCCAGTCGTCGCGCCCGGCTTTGTCCGCAGGGACTGAAGGGTCCGGGGGGTTGTCCTTCAGCTGGAGGAATTTCTTGCCCTCCCGCCGCGTTACCCACCCGGCAATGCGAGCGGCAATGATAGAAAGGTTATCGTTGTTGCCCATTACTATAAATAATAACAGTAAAGCGGGATTGAAGGAATTATGGGCATTTGTCTTTGCGAGCCTCGATTACATCGGGGCGTGGCAATCTCTGCCACCGTAAGTGGTCGGGTTAACACCGACATCGTGCCATAAGTTGGGTTTTGAGGTCCACCATGTACTCATCCCCTTATTTCTTCCGCTTCCACACCGTGCCCTGCGGTGTGTCCTCCAATGTGATACCCATTTCCGCGAGCTTATCCCTGATTTCATCCGCAAGCTGGAACTGCTTTGCCTCGCGGAGCTTTTTCCGGGTGGAAATAAGGAGCTCGATGAACGGCGCGGCGTCATCTGCAGTTTGCTCTGGCTCTTCAAGCGTCAACCCGAGAATTCCCGCCAGCTCTTTTAGCGTTGCGCGTGCCTCGCCTGTATCCAGACCCTTCTCATTCACGCGGTTGATTTCCCGTACCAGGTCAAAAAGCGTGGCGATTGCCTGCGGCGTGCCGAAGTCGTCATCCATTACCTCGATAAACTTCTGGCGGTAAGTTGTTGCGTCCAGCTTTTCACTCCCGGCTTTGCCCGTGTTGGCAAGCGCCTGACGCAACCGCTCCGCACCCCGCTCCGCCGCCTCGATTGCCTCCTCGGAGAGCGTCAGAGGATTGCGATAGTGAGAGCCGAGAATAAACATGCGGAACGCATCGGCGGAATATTTCTCCAACACCTGCCGTATGGTGACGATATTCCCCAGCGATTTGCTCATCTTCACGTCACCAAGCTGGAACAAACCGTTGTGCATCCAGTACCGGACGAAGGGTTTTTTGCCGGTGAAGGATTCGGACTGGGCGATTTCGTTTTCGTGATGCGGGAAGATGAGGTCCTGCCCGCCGCCGTGGATATCGATTTGCTCGCCCAGGTATTTGAGCGCCATTGCCGTGCATTCGATGTGCCAGCCGGGCCTGCCTTTGCCCCACGGGCTGTCCCAGGAAGGCTCGCCGGGTTTAGCGGCTTTCCACAGGGCAAAGTCCATAGGGAATTCCTTTTCCTCGCCGGGTTCGACCCGCGCGCCGGACTTCATGGAATCGAGCGTACGGTGTGAGAGCTTTCCGTAATCCGGCATGCTTTTTACGCGGAAATAGACGCTGCCGTTCGCCACATATGCGTGCCCGCGGTCAATCAACCCTTTTATGACCTCAAGCATTTTGGGTATTTCCTCCGTAGCATAAGGAATAATGTCGGGCTTGAGGACGTTGAGCGCCGCCATATCTTCGAAAAACTTGTTCGCAAACTTCTCCGCGAGAGCGCGCGCCGGGATACCCAGCGTGTTTGCCCGCTCGATGATTTTATCTTCCACATCCGTGATATTCTGCACATAGGTCACCTTGTATCCACAGAAAATAAGGTAGCGCCGCACCGCATCGAAGACGATAGCGAACATCGCATGCCCCAGGTGGGACTCGTCGTATGGGGTAACGCCGCAGACATACATCCGGACCTGACTGCCCGGAGGTAGAAAGTTTTCCTTTTGCGCCGAGAGGGTGTTATAGATTTTCATTCGTGTTTCCCAGGCGTTTTCGTGTCTCTCGTCAATGAAGCGATTGCCAGCGCCGCGATGCCCTCGCCCTTGCCGATACTCCCCACCCCGTTAGCCGTGCTCGCCTTGACGCTCACCTGGTTGATATGCATATCCAGCGTACGACTGAGCCGCTCTCGCATCGCATCGATGTATTCACGCAGGCGCGGCTTTTCTGTGATGACCGTGGCATCTATATTCTCGATGTGCCAGTCGAGTCCCGCTAATAGCCTCTTCGTTTCCGCGAGCAATTCCAGGCTGGAAACATCTTTATACTGCGCCGCACCCGGTGGAAAATGCAAGCCGATGTCACCGAGTGCCGCCGCTCCCAGCAGGGCATCGATGATAGCATGGGTCAGGACATCGGCGTCACTCCAGCCGTCAAGTCCTTTTTCGTAAGGTATTTCTAAACCGCCCAGCACCAGTTTGCGTGCGGAGACAAGCGGGTGAATATCGAATCCAATTCCAAATTGCACGTCAGTCGCCCCTCGAACGCAGGAGTGCTTCAGCGATTGCCAGGTCGGCGGGCGCGGTTATCTTAATATTATCATAGGCGCCCGGGAAGAGCTTGACACGACCGCCGGTCAGTTCCACGAGTTGTGCTTCATCGGTGACGTCCTGGGCGATATACTCGAAGGCGCTGGCGAGCACCTCGTAGCGGAAGACCTGGGGTGTCTGGCAGTTATACAGGCTCTCACGAGGGAGCGTCCAGCGAGCTATCCCGTCCTTATCCGCAAGCTTGATAGTATCTTTGGCGGGCACGGCTGGAATGGCGGCGCCGGTTTCATTCGCGGCTTTCATGCCTCGTTCAATCAAGTCTGTCGTCACCAGCGGGCGGGCACCGTCCTGTATGATTACCCAATCGCATTTACCCAATTTTTTGAAACCTGCGTAGACCGAGTCCTGCCTTCTCTTTCCCCCAAGGCAGGTGATGATACGCCTGTCCCACCCGTATTCTGCGAGCAGTTTTTTAGCGGGTAACAGGTTATGGCGGTTGAGTGGCAGGATGATGCGGTCGATGCCCGGGAAATGAATGAAAGGTTCGAGGACGTGGACAAGTACGGGTTTACCCGCTAAAAGAGCCAGGACTTTATCCACCTTCCCGAAACGCTGGCTCAAGCCCGCCGCCACGATAATTACCCCGATTTGTTCCGCCTTTTTCACGCTCACAATGAATTGAGTTTAACACAACACACCCCTGCGGGTGAAATCCGAAGCACGAATATTGAAATACGAAACCCCCCAATTGTCATTCCAGCCCCGTATCAGAGTACGGGGTAAACTCCGGCTGGAATCCAGATAATTGTCACCATTGTGAGGACCGGGCATTGACCGCTCTTGTCATACCGGCGAAGGCTTTAACCCGAGTTCAGCCTGAAGGCTGGTGTCCAGAGTCCCAAAAACACATATGAAATAGTCGCTGGGAAGGGTGATAAGATGGATTCCCGCTCGTGGGCGGGAATGACAAATGGGAGTATATGGTGCAGGCAAGAGTCTAATTCAAAGGTATCAACCTTTCGTGATAAATCAAGTAACTAAATCGAGAGCGTTTAGTAATAGTATATTGTCATTCCAGCCCCGTATCAGAGTACGGGGTAAACTCCGGCTGGAATCCAGTGTTACCATCTGTGTCTGTAAAACAGCAATTCTGCATTTACGAGGTTGGTAGTAATCTGGATTCCCGCTCGGTGCCTGCCCCGCACTAGTTGTGGTGGCGGGAATGACAAGAGGAGCAGGGGTTTTCATACTTTGTAGTACCGAAATAATCGGGACGAGCGATTGTGGCGCGGGACGAATGAATCTAGCAGGTCAGTATTGCTGTATAATAGCAATATCGTGACCAACAGTCCAATGATTTTAACCCCCATCGGATTCGTGAAAAGCCCGCTCAAAGAGCCGACCTACGAGCGGCTCAACCTCAAGGAAATTATCTCCGAAATTGTCATCGATGCGAACCTGACGGAGGCACTGGACGGGCTGGAGGGGTTCTCTCACATCATCGTCCTGTACTGGATGCACCGCGCTAAAGCTGAGAGAAAAAACCTGAAAACCCACCCGATGGGCAGGCAAGACGTACTCCCGCAGGGTATCTTCGTGGTGCGTACCCCCAACCGCCCCAACCCCATCGGCAAGCAAACAGTACGCCTGCTGGAGCGTCGCGGCAATATGCTCAAAGTGCAGGGGCTGGATGCCATCGATGGCACGCCGGTCATTGACATCAAACCGTATATCCCGGGCTATGATTCCGCAACTAATGCCACCACGCCCGACTGGGTCATCCGTGAAGAAGAATAGACTCCTCTCGGCTTCCCACAAGGCACCTAAAATCCCTCTAGATCTCCCTTTGCGAAAGAGGCTGTTAAAAATATGATAGTAATTAACTCCCATTCCTGTTCCCGTGACAATGTTCGGTAGTGACAAGCTGTTTTCTTCCGTTTCTTCGCGTGCTAATCCTGTTCAGATTGGCTATTTCCCACCCGATTAAGAGCTATT
>JAUYDN010000224.1 GCA_030691775.1 Dehalococcoidia bacterium | reverse complement strand
ATGTTCTTGAGGTTGTGCTCGCGGGCGCCCTTGACGATGATTGAATCCAGAGGCATAACAGAACCCTTCCCGTTAGATTTTAACATAAGAGGCTTAAAATATGCTCAGGAAGGTGATTTTAGCAGATTTGTAAATAGTAAATGTCAAACCCCTGGTGGCACAGACGTCCTCATCTGGGAGTCTATTCGAAAAATCTCGCGCTATAGGTCGTTATAGAAGCGTGAAGGAAAAGTATTCAGGTCAAGCTGGCTACGACGTGCAGTGAACTAGTACTAACGCAATAGGTATTATGGCATAATTTGTCTTTGCGAGAAGCGAAGCGACGCGGCAATTTATCGTTGATGGCGCTCCCTTTCTGAGGCAGAGATTGCTTCGCCTCCCGATTCATCCTGATGATATCGGGATGGGCTCGCAACGACAGGGCTTTTTAGGTCTGATGTATGATTTTTTAATGCGTTTGTATTAGCGCCAGGGCATAATTTACGCCGCCGCAGCGGCAGTCCTCATCCTTCGCGCAGGCAGGGAAACCGGGCGGGCAGTCGTTACCTTCCCGGGCTTTTGGTATCGTGCCGTCGTGACCGGCACAGGAACTCTGGTGGTAGGTTTCTTACCCTTGCGCCCGGCTGTTTGCACCTCGTATTTCTGCCATTCTTCCGGATGGTAAAGGAGGGCTTCCCGGGAGGGGACTTTAGCGCTGGCATTCACCCTGGACGCTTTTGTTTCTTTCTGTAAGCGGTCCCACAGTTCAGGGTGGTAGAATACGGGCTGGCGGAGCACCAGACCCTCACCGCCGGTATGCATCGTAACCGCGTTCATTGCCAGGGACTGTTTCAGATATTCACCCCAGCGTTCCGGGTTATGGAATAGCCCGTTGTGGCTGATAGCCCGTTTCGCTGAAAGTGCATTTTTCTCAACTGACTCTGCTTTAAACCCACCCCATGTGCCGGGATGATAGAAGAGACCGTCACGCGCGATTTGTACAGTTCCTCTGGTTTCAACGGGAACAGTTTGCATTCCAGCTATGTTCCGGTACTCCGCCCATTTTGCCGGTTTATAGAATAATCCATTCTGAGAAGGAACGAATTTGCTGACTTTGCCAATGATGTTGTTACCGATAGCCGCCGCCCGCCGGGTAAACCGTTTCCATGCCTGCGGATAGTAATAAAGCCCGACTCGAGGGGCGCCGTTAACAGTAGCGAGCTCCATTGCCAGTTCCGGATGGATGAATGCATCGGGTATGCCCTGTGGATGCAGTCTGGGTAACATCACCCGCGCGATAACCATGCGGAGCACGCCGGACACAAGGAACAAGCCCAGTATCTGGCTCCCGAAGATACTGAACATATTGTTCAGCAAGAAAGCTCCGGTAATTGCACCAAACGCCACGGAGAGCGAGGTGAGGCTGCGGTGGTAAACGATGTATCTCAGGCGCTGGTCGGGCGGGGTAGCTTTATAAATGAACGTCTGGACGCACAGGTCAAATGCCGCCCACACGGTACCGCTTAACATCTGCACACCGCTGAGGTAAACAAAGTTACTGGAGAATATCCACAAGATGGGAATGAATGGAATTAAGTAGGAAACGTAATTGAGTATCTTCAGACTCCCGGACCGGTCGACCAGTTTACCCCAGAAAGTCAGGCTGATGATACGAGCGATGTATTCAAAGGAAACGATAGTGGCAAAGGTCATATAGGTGAATTTCAAGTCGTTAAGCATGTAGGAGGCGAATAGCGGTCCGGAAAGATTCACCGCAAACGTGTACAAAGACACGAAGAAAATGAATGTCCCCAGATGACTTTTCCTGGCATTCTTAAGGAAAGTGACGAAATCAAGCGTGGGTTTCTTGTCTCTGACCGGTAGAACTACAGGCGGACGTACCCAGCAATACATCACCACGCTCACAGAGGCCGCCAGAAAAGCGATGGCAAGAATAAAAGCATAGCTACGACCTTGCTGTCCGATTGTGCGGTCGAGCAGGAACCCCATCATGTAAAAGGTCGATAGGTAACAAGCCCCGGCGATAGCACTACGCCAGCTCAGATAGCGTCCCATTTTGTCACCCGGTACCAGGCTCGCAAGCCAGCTGTCACGCAGGGGATATAGAAGAGTGGTCGGCACCAGGGTGGTAGTCCAGAGGGCGATAAGCAGGAAAGGACTTACATTTTTTACGAAAAGCGTTATGAAGATAATCGGCAGCCAGGTTACCGAACCAAAGATAGCAAAGATGACTGTCGTCCGTTTCAGGGAGTTCCGTGAGCCTTCAACGAGGGACGGCACTTTAATAAGCAACAGCGCAAGGACGAGGTGAGTAACGGTACTCAGGAGTGCGACACCCCGGGCATCGGCGCCAGCGGCGATAATCGATGGCGATTGATAAGCACACCCGGCAGTTTCTACTGCCGAGCTAGCCGCCTCGCCATGCAGGAGCCCGAGGCTTCTTTCTTTCTTACTCGTCCCGTTGCCCGGTTGAATCTTCATAGCTTAAGCTCGATTCAAACAGGTCGGTCAGACAGTTGACGTCTATCAGGAAGGCAGTCCGGTGGATATCTACCGTAAACACCCGGAACATATCGTTGAGGGATTTTTTTCCTTCGTCTGTTCCCGGATGTCTCACTGCGGCGGTGCCTTGAGCAAAGGGGTCAGGATTAAATCAGCTCAGAACAAATTCTCTGAGAAAGTCTTCTCGCTTTGGTCCCTTCCTGAATCTCCGGTGATAATAAACAACTCAAACAGATTTCCGCGTTTTTCAGGACTCAATTCACCGGTACGACTACGATTTTATTTCAGCTTCTCGCTATCACAAAGCAGGATAATTTGAAATTACGCCCGCAAATACTCCATTTTGCTCAGAGACAAGCCATTAATCAATTGTTTGACCAACCACTTGCCTCCTTTCCTAATAAATAATTATACGTCACATTATGACAAATTACAATATGGCTGAAGCTAAAATTATTTTAACAGCGCAATCCGATGATAGGCAGAAAAGCTTATGCAAATCGCATACCACTTAGAGAACAGGGAAGAAACAGGGTGTCCGGGTTAAGTGTTCTCGCGGTGGCAGAATGAGTAGAACGGCAGAAGTCCAGACACAAAGCAGGTGTTAGTATGAAAGTGCGATAAGGAAACAACAGTGAAAATGCATTGGCATTCGATACTGGATTCCAGCCTGAGTTTACCCTGTGCCACGACACGGGGCTGGAATGACAAAGGTATTAGCCGCAGAGCAATTATCATAAACCCAAACAAAAATAGCCTCATTTTTTAACAGCCTCGTATCGGAGTACGGGACAGGCTTCGCGGAGCATGACAATTTAAGTAAATTCGGCATTTTCAGGACAGCCTTATTATTCAACGAATTTATAAGACACCACACTCGAAGCGCTTTGGAAGCCTTGACGACCGGTGATGGGTCTACCATTCGCTCATACCTCCTGCAGTTCTTTGGAGAAAAACAGTACGAGGGACTTTCCTAACGCCAATTTATTCCGTTGGGATGCGATTTTCAAGACATAATAATGCCTGGACGCAAAATGTTATGAATTTGTAATACACAAATAGAACTGAAAAGAGTTCCAGTTTCTGAAATGATTTCCCTTAAAAAGGCGGACAATGATAAGGCGAGAAGATTCTTCACTTCGTTCAGAATGCCTGGTGGTTCGAGAACCACCAGGCACTTGACATATTTCATACCCACGGTTAGAATACGCTCGTGGTGGGCAGAACAACTACGGCTGTTCTCTTCTTCATCCTTTCTTTGAGCTTGATTACCATATTGTTCTATTCTCCAAACCCCACCCTCGCCACGACCGAGGAAGCCAAATGGTCGCCTGTGCCCCTCCCCGTCGAAGGCGCCACCGGTAAATGGGCACTCGCGCCCGGTTCCGATGCTAAATACCTCACCGCCGCCACCGATGGCACCCTCTACTGCTACGCCACACCCTCAAGCACTTCGGACACACTTTTCAAGTCCACGGATGGCGGTTTAAGCTGGTTATCGGTTGGGAGGGTAAGTGACGTCATCATCGATATTGCCGTCGTAGCCGGTAACCCGGCAGAGGTCTATTACACAACCGCATCACGCATCCATAAATCAATAAACGCGGGGGCAACTTTTACGGCGCTCGCCGCCAACCCGGGAGGCGCCGCAGCCGGCAATATCCGTATCACCTCTCTGGATGTCACACGTATGGGTGGTAGTAATCTCGTGGTCGTCAGTACCAGGGATACAGACGCCGGGCAGTTTGGCGGCGTGTACCTTTTCGACGAATCCGCGCCGTTAGCAGGCTGGTTGGATACGGTAATCGGGAGTTATGACGTTCTCCGCACTGCTTTCTCGCCGGACTATACAAACGACCGGACGCTTATCGCCATCGCCACCGACGAAACAGACATGTTTGTGAAGACCGCTATCAATATTGGCGCCTGGGGCCAGGTTACCGGCGATGCCCGTCTGAACGGCGTTGTGCCTGTATCCGTCGCGATAGCTTTTCCCGCCAGTTACAGGACAAATCACACTTTTTACATCGGCACGGATACTGGCGCCGACGGCGGCAATGTCTATAAAATTACACCCGCTTTAGCTCCGGCAATGTCCGTTATCAACACGCTTGGAGTGGGGAGTGGAGAGGGGCTGGGCAGCGTCGATGTCTCCAGCCTATCTGCCATCGGAGATGCGTCATCGACGACCCTGCTCGCCGGTTGCGCCCGGAGTGCCCGTATTTATATAAGCCGTGATGGCGGTACTACCTGGACACGAAGCCAGAAACCACCCACCGGCCAGTCCGAGACTTATGCTATCTTTGCGCCGGATTCACCGGGTGGACAGAAAGTTTTTACCGTCACCAGTGGCGTGGACAGTGCCTTTTCCATCTCTACGGACGGTGGCGGTACCTGGAACCAGACGGGTCTCATCGATGCTAAAATTACAGGCCTCATCGATTTTGCGGCCGCTCCCGGTACGCCGGCATCGCTGTTCCTGCTCACGCACGATAATGTCACCGGTAAATACAGCCTCTGGCGCTCGGAGGACGGTGGCACGCACTGGCAGAGGGTCTTCAGTGCCTCCCTTCCCGGGGTGGACTCCTTCAATCTTATCGAGTCTTCACCTCAGAACAGTGCTTTTTCTGTGGTGTGCATCGCCGGGCGCAGTAATGGAAACCCGGCATTGTGGCAGTCAACGGATTCCGGGCAAACATTCTCTCTGCGGGCTGCCCCGTTAACCATCAATGTACTGGCAATGGTGGATAAAAACACGTTCTTCGCTGGCGGTTACGATGGCTCGAAAGGACTGGTCTACCGTACCGGTAACGGCGGTATTTTTTACTCCGAACCGTTAGAGGTGGGGACGAAGGCATTGCATTCTCTGGGTATCTCACCGGACTTCGGACACGACCGGATGGTCGCAGTGGGCAACATCTTCGGGCAGGTCTTTTTATCAACGGATGGCGGCGTTTCATTTCAGCAAGTGGGACAGCAGTTACCCGTCTCCGCCGGGCTCAGCCGGGTAACTATTACTTTCGACCGTGATTACAAAGCTAACGGCGTTTTATATGCGGCAACAGATACGAAAGTTACCTCTGCCAGCCGTGAGCGGCTGTTCCGGCTCGCGGTTGGACGAGACACCGCGTGGCAGAGTATCCACAGCTCCCTGCCGGATAACGCGATTCTCAACCAGATTGCAGTAACCAAAGACGGCGCCCTGTACGCCATCGATGGACAGGCGGTAGTTACGGCAAGCGGAAAAGGCGGTGCACACCGGGCATTGACACCTTCCGCTCAGCCGGCGCCCTCATTTGAAACAGCGCTCCGCGGACTCAATGACGGGATGTCTATCAGCGGACTCTGGACACACGGTAGCCGGCTCTGGAGCATCGATATCGCCAATGTAGCGCTAATGACTATGGTAGATAGTCTAGCGGTGTTACCCGTATTAAAGTCCCCCGGGGATGGAATTGCAGGACAGGACGTGGATTTACGGTTGGAATGGCAGGCTGTAAGCGGCGCCACGGAATACGAATGGCAAATAAGTGACAGTGCCGATTTCTCCAGTCTGCCATCAGGTTTCAGCGGAACCACTCCGTCCGCATCCGTGCGCGCCACCAATCTCCAGCCTGGTACTATTTACCGCTGGCGGGTGCGGGTTAGCAAACCGTTTAGTGGACCATGGTCGGCTGTACAATCCTTCACTACACGGCTTGGAGGTCAGAACATCTATCCGGAACTTCTACAACCGTCAGCCGGAGCGAAGACCGCTTTAAAACCCGTTTTTCAATGGCGCCCGGTCGCCGGCGCTGACCGTTACGAGCTGATGGTCTCCACCGATACATCCTTCGCGGACCCCTCAATTAGCCGTAAAAAGGAGACGGCTCTCATGGCTAATGCATGGCAATGTGAAACAGCCCTCGAGTATAACACCACCTATTTCTGGAAAGTGAGAGCCTGCACCGCTACTAACTACGGCGATTGGAGCCCGGTTAGCGCCTTTACCACCGAGTCTGCGCCAGTGCCCACCCCTGCGCCCGCGCCTCCGCTAAACGGCACACCGCTCAAAGCGCAGGAGACACCGCCACCAGTCCAGCAAGTGATAATCCTGCCTTCCCCGCCTCAGTCATTACCGGAGCAATCCTTTGTGACGGTCCAGGTATCCATTCCCAACTGGGCGTTATACGGCGGGCTGGTGTTGATGGTAATCATCACTCTACTTCTTGCCGCGCTCCTCGTGGCGCTTATGCGGCGGCGCCAGTGAAAATAAAAAGAGCTTCGTGGTAAAATAGCTTTCGTGTCAATTGACTTACTGCCGAAAGATGCGCAGGTGAAAAAATCCTGGCTTCCTCACATATACGCGGGGTGGTGGACGGTACTTGGCGGGGGCATCCTCGCCCTGTGGGGTCACGGCTACCACGCCTACGGAATATCCGCTCTATTCAAACCCATCGCGCAAGAACTGAACTTGAACAGGGCGGAAACCTCGATACCCAGCAGTATCGGACGGCTGGAGGGCGGTATCGAAGCGCCGCTCACGGGCTGGATAACCGACCGGTTCGGGGCACGCTGGATAATCATTTCCGGTGTTTTTCTTATCAGTCTGTCCCTGATACTCATGTATTTTGTTAACTCCAAGTGGGCGTTTTATGCCGTCTGGGGGGTAATGTTAGGCACGGGAACCAACATTGCCCTGACCCTGCCGATCGATGCTACCATTTCCAACTGGTTCGTAAAGAAACGGGGGCTGGCGCTCAGCATTAAATGGGTCTTTTCCGGGCTTTCCGGCGTGCTGGTACTGCCACTCATCGCCTGGCTTATACAGGTCCGAGACTGGCGGGAAGCCTGCCTGGTTGGCGGTATCGTGATGGCGGTGGTGGGATTACCACTTGCCTGGTTCGCCATCAAACCACGCCGCCCGGAGTTTTACGGGTTGTTGCCGGATGGCGCCAGGCTGGATGAGGCGGAAAAGAACGACCGGGAAAAGGTTATCGAGAAAGGTATCCGATACGCCTCCGAACTCCAGGAGGTAGAATTCACTCTCCGCCAGGCGCTAAAGACCCGTGCCTACTGGTTGATGCTCGTGGTACAGATGATTCCCGGGCTGGTAGCGCCGGTGATGAGCATCCACACCATCAATTTTCTCACGGATATGGGAATCGACCCGATGCGGGCGGCGGCAATCATGGCGATGATGATTTTCTTCAGCCTGCCCACGCGATTCCTCAGCGGTATTATCTCAGACCGACTCAGGAACGACCAGCTAAGGTACGTGAAGATGGTATCTTACTTCCTGCAGGGCATCGGCGTGGTTATCTTTCTGCTCTACCCGAGTATGGTAGTGGTATATATCTGGTTCATTCTTTATGGCTTGGGACAGGGGTTTGGAAACACACTGAACCCGCTTATCCGGGCACGGTTCTTCGGGCGCAAAGCGTTCGGTTCGATTCACGGGATTACCCAGATGCTCAGCACTCCCATCGGCGTAATAGCTCCGACATATGCCGGCTGGATATACGATACGACGGGAAGCTACACGAAAGCTTTCATCCAGTTCGCGGTACTGCTTGGTGTGGCAGTGGTGCTGGCGTTCTTCCTCCTGCCACCGAAACCACCCGAACGCATCGAAGACGTCAGGAAATTCGTCTAATTATCTAGTGTAGTGTCTCAATAACAGCTTTACAATTCTGAATAAAAGATGCCAGTGCTTACACAGCGCCTCATCCCCTTGCCCCTTCTCCGTAGAGAAGGGGAAGAACTATTTTGAGAGGGGCTGACGCCCCTCTCAACTCCCTTGTGCAAGTTGGCAGTCATCTTGCTTTCCCACCCTTTGCAACCATCATTTTCATATTTCGTCCGTGGCACCACGCTCCATGTGTAATTGTCAAGTTATTTCGGAGACACTACACTAGAGAGGGGAAGAAAAACTCCAGGGGACTGCGTCCCCTAACACCCTTGCATTTTCATCGTTCTTGGGTGGCACATTGCGCTATGGATAATTATTTCAGAAACGTCCTCACCAGGTTCTCGGAAGAAAACTGCCCCTGCGTCCTTCCGGCTACCGGGCTTTCCTCACCGAGCAACTGCTGTCGTATCTGCACCGGCGAGAGACCTGTTACATTCAACTCTCTAACTTTTTGCCCCAGTCCCTGGAGATATTGAATGGTCTTCCCCAGCCTGATTTCAGCGTCGCTAATCACAAAACCGATAGCGGTGAAAACCAGGCGCGGTTTCAGGTTCTTTATCTTGAGCAGAGACTCGATGATTTGCCACTGGTCTTCTTCCGGCCGCGCTGCATCCGGGTGTGTGCTGGTATAAAGGTCGCCGGAAAAAAGCCAGCCCTTATTTTTCTCCCAGAGGCAGATGTGGTCGTCACTGTGCCCGGGTGTTGAAATGACCTCGAAGCGAAAATTATCTGTTGTGAGATGTTCCCCCAAAGGCTCCGGGTTGGTGGGTACAGGATACCCCCAAAACTCCTCCTGGTACGGGTAAAGATGAGGTTTTTGATACACACGACTTATAGCTAACGGGTGCGCCAGTAGTTTCACCCCGTACCGTTCCTTGAGAATCGCGTTACCGGCGATGTGGTCCTCGTGGTGGTGTGTGTTGACCACGATTCTCGGAGGGTTGTCCTTAAGGAAATCAGCGAGTTCTTCTGCTGTATAAGCCAGTCCCGTATCGATAAGAAGCCCATCGACGAGATAAGCCGCCACCGAAGTCCCGGCCTGGATTTCCGGAAAACGACTCATCCTGATTTGCGTTACCTGTTCATATGTAGTTGCTAAAAGCACGATACCGCCAGCTCAAAAGTTAAAGCTCAAAGTTCAAAACCATAGCTCAAAACTCAAATCTACCAGCCCTTCATGCGCTCAGTTTTAGCTTTTTACTACTCAGAGCATAAACATGTTTGCATAAGACGATTTGTGGTGGGTTACGTCCTCTCGAAATCTGAAAGCCGACACCCCTTGAAACCGGACTAACCCACCCTACAAGATGTAATCTACTTAATGCTCTACGTAATA
>JAUYDN010000217.1 GCA_030691775.1 Dehalococcoidia bacterium | reverse complement strand
GTTCGAATCCCCCCTGGTCCATAATTATTTCCTCCATGTTTTACGTGTACATATTACAGAGTGAGAAAAGCGGCCGGTATTACATTGGTTCCACGGGAGATATTCCCACCCGCCTCGCTCAACACAATGCTGGTGCAACCTTATCTACAAAAGCCTATCGTCCCTGGAGATTAACGTACACCGAATCATATGAGACGGTCTCTGAAGCGCGGCGGCGTGAAGGGGAAATCAAGGGCTGGAAGAATCCGGCTTACATGGTCAAAACCCTGGGGATAAAATAGTTGGGAGAGCGTCCCGATGTAATCGGGAAGGCAGGGGTGCCGACGCTATTCGGCATCCCGTATGAAGTATGAATCGGGGTTCGAATCCCCTCAGCTCCACTTTTGTGCTACTTTTATGCTACAAAGGTTCTACTTTTACTTCACTAAAGAGTTACTTACTGATTTGCTCTTCTTCCATATGTTAAAATACAGACAGTAGTACTACCGTGAGTACTACGATTAAGTATGCCAAACGAATACGTCAGTAAAGAGGAACTCGAAAAGGAAAGAATCCCTTCTGAACTCTGGGATTGGCTAATACAGAAGGTTAATCAGATTTGCTCCACCGAGGAAGGAAGGCGTGCTTTCCGATTGCAGAACGATAAAGAAAAGCTTATAAAGAAACTTGTTGAGGAAATTGCTCCTCTGGCGATATTTAGCAAACATAAGTTTGGAGACACCGACCAAGTTCTTTTAAAGCCAGTCATTGGTAATCAAAACTACGATGCGATAGTCAATGACTTAAGAACCAAACCTGCGTCTCAAAGTTATCTTGAGATAACCCAAGCTCATGAAGGAGCGAACGATTATTGGCGCAGGTGCGAACTTCTACAAAAGGGTATCGTTTTTTCAAACGCTCCGGTCATCAAGATTGGCAAAGGGAAGAATCGCCAGGTTTCTATACCACCTGAGGCTACATCGGTAGAAGAAGGAGTAAAAACCGTACTAAAAAGAATTATTGAAGCCGCGAAGGGGAAAGCTGGCAAAAATTATCCCGCTAATACCTCTCTAATAATCTTTTTCGACGATACGACACTTTCTGAAGAAAGACTGAAAGTGATAAACCATACAACCATCGACAGCTTTGTAGAAAAGGAAATCATGAATTTAGACTTAAGGTTTTCACAGCTTTATCTTGTTGGCGAAGCTAAAAAGGTCTTTCGAGAGTATCCAATTAAACGGTAAGGTTGAAGACTATCTTGAAGTCCATGACGGTACTACCTATTGATACCTCAGCTCCACTTAGGGGGACGATACCTAGAACTCGCCGGCAAGGTTCGGTCTTACCAGAGAGAATCTTTTCGATAACCTTCCCATGGTTTCTTCAGAAGTGCAGGTGACTCTTTTGTAGTTGCAGACTTAAGGCTTGCCCAGTTCGAATCCTTGCTCGGCTGCTTCATCACGTTTCTCAATGGACCAGCAACCATCCGTCGCGCTTGCTGAGAGGTTTCCCGCAGGTATCGCGGTGAACCCGGATTTGTCATTTGTAGTACAATTGACTTTGCAGGGAGGATTATATATCATTTCATCGTCTGAGCAATTCGTATCAGATTTGAAATACCCGGCAGTACAGTCAACAGCGGAGGTCGACATTGGGCGCGGAAATTAAAGAAATCATCAGAAATTCAGACCTCTTCTGGAACCTGACCGATGAGCAAGCCGGCAAACTTGCGGATATTGCATCAGAAGAAACCGTACCCGCCGGTCAGCGAATTTTCATAGAAGGCGAACCACTCCGCAATTTTTACATCATCACTAAAGGTAAGGTCTGCCTGGAAATGGGAATCCGCATCGGTTCGAGAACGAGACGCCGGGTAGTAATCGATGTTCTGGGGAGCGGTAGCTGCCTCGGCTGGTCCATCATGATCAACCAGCCTGCCTCAATGACCGGCACTGCTCTGGAACCTTCTCAATTGGTGGTCCTGGACGGCGAACAGGTACGCAGAATCTGCAGTGAGGATACGGGACTCGGCTATAAAGTGATGCACGAGATTATCCGCCTTGTCTCCAACCGCCTGGCGATGACCCGGCGCACCCTTGCCCACGTCCTATCCGTGACTTCCCACGACCTGCGTGCCCCGCTGGCTACTGTGCAGAGCTCCATCGATGTTGTCGTGGGTGGATTTGCCGGGGATGTCAACCAGAAACAAAAGGACCTTTTACTGGGCGGAAAACAGAGAATCAGCGACCTGCTGAAGATGATTGATAACATCCTGGACATTTCTTACATAGAAATGAAAGCCGTGGATTTCCACAGGATCAGCCTTTACCAGGTATTAGAAGCGTCGATGGGAGATGTCGCCGGTCCTGCCCAGCGCAAAGCTATTGCCTTGAAGAATAACGCTTCAAAACACCTGGCTCCGGTTTTGGGTGCAGAAAAAAGGCTACAACAGGTACTGACCAATCTGTTGAGCAATGGCATCAAGTTCACGCCTAACGGCGGCTCGGTGACAATTACCTCCCATGAGACTCCCGATAAAGTACAGATCGATGTCTCTGATACGGGTGTGGGCGTACCACCGGAAGACCAGCCGAAGTTGTTCAGTGACTTCTTCCGCGGGGGCAGGGTGGAAGCTGAAGGTGCGGGTCTGGGACTATCCATTTCTAAAAAAATTCTGGAGGGGCATGGCGGGACTATCTGGGTACAAAGCCCGGACCCGGAGACCAATATCGGCACCAGGTTCAGTTTTACCCTGCCGAAGGTGTTGGAAGCGCCGGCAGTCCATAAAGAAGCCGGTAAGCGTATCGTCACCGGAGCAGACATTCTGGTGGTGGATGATGACCCGGAGATGCGGCAAATAACATCGCTTGTACTGGAATCCCAGGGTTACAGGGTTCGCACCGCCCAGGATGGTGAAGACGCGCTGGTGAAAATTGATGAAAAAGAACCCGACCTCCTGGTGCTCGACTTGCTAATGCCAAAACTGGACGGTTTTGAAGTGTGCAAGCGTATCGAGGAAAAGAAGGGAAAAGGCGGGAGGAAGTTCCCCATCATCATCTTAAGTGCCGTCAGGGAAGATTCCAGCCGTCGACGTTACGAACTTGAAACCGAATCGGAGCTTGAAGTTGACGATTACGTCACAAAACCGATTTCACCTCCGGTGCTCCTGCAAAGAGTGGAAAAAGCGCTCCAGAAACAAAGAGCCGCCGGCGCCACAAGTTTTACGATTACAAAAGGAGGTAAATGATGGCACAGAAAGCGAAAATTCTACTGGTTGATGATGACCCCGTTTTTGTGGAAGCTATCAAGACAGTCCTTGAAACAAAGTACCAGGTAGTTACAGCCCTGGACGGTGATGAAGGTCTGGACAAGGCAAAAAAAGAAAAACCCGCCCTTATTTTGCTGGATATTATCATGCCTACTAAGGATGGCTTCGACGTCTGTAAACAGCTCAAACAGGATAAGGAACTGGCGGCAATACCTGTCATTATACTCACGAGCTTTGCCCAGCACCACGGCGAGACCAAAATCCCGGTCAGCGCCGGGCTGGAGCTGGAGGCTGAAGGGTATCTGGATAAACCTGTCAGTCCCACCGAGTTGTTGAAACAGGTGGGTGCCATGTTAAAGGAAGAGTAGAGAAGAACATATCATCCCTGTTGTGATGTGGGGAGGTCTACCGGTAAATAGGCACAGCGCAAAAGTAAAATCGCCAATGAGGTGCTCCTATGGCAATCGAAGAAATTAGCGTCACTGTCCGGCAACTCAAAAAGACTGACCTTCAGGATGCCCTCAATCTGGCAGGTAACCTCATTACTTCTGAAGGCTTAGCCTCTCTGAATCCCGGTGCCCCGGGCACCCTGTGTTTTGTGGCGGAGGCGGAAGGCAAGATTGTGGGATTCAATCTTGCAAGTGAGCTTTATGTGGGAATCCCGCTGAGCAAGATATGTGTCATACAGGGTATCGTTGTGCACGATGACTACCGGCGGCTGGGAATCGGTGAAAAGCTCGTTGAAGCCGTTTCCTCTTACTGTGAGAAATGTAATATCGAGGCTGTACGCACGCTGGTTGATGAGAGAGATAACAGGTTACAGCAGTTTGTTGAGCATCTGGGGTTCCGGCGGAGCCTGGTGGCGAACTTCGACAAAATAATCGAACAAAGGTAATGCCCGGATAACGCGAACCTGTTTCGTTGAATTATCAATTTTTCTACACGTCAGCATATGTGAAAAGGTCCTGGAGGTGAAAATTGGCGGCTAAAGCATTCCGGGAAACGCTTAAAACAAACGATTTCATCGTCACCGCGGAGGTGGGACCGACCAAGGGCTCAGACACGACAAAAATAATCGAATACATCGGTTCACTACGTGATAAAGTACATGCCCTCAACGCGACCGATAACAAAAGCTCGGTGATGCGTTTTCCCTCCATCGGGTCATGCCTTTTGATTAAGGAGCTTGGCGGAGAGGCAGTGATGGATGTGACCTGCCGTGACAGGAACCGCCTGGCGATTCAAGCCGACCTGCTTTTTGCCTGGTCTCGCGGTATCGGCAATGTCCTCTGCATTACCGGTGACGCCATGGAATACGGCGACGATAGACAGGCGAAACCGGTGTTCGACATCGATTGCATACAACTGATTCGGCTGGTACAGTCGTTGAATTCCGGCAAAGACATGGGTGGTAACGAACTGACCGGCGCCACGAATTTCTGCATCGGAATCACTACAACACCACGTGCCAACTCCGATGGCACCCGTCAAATCAGTCTTGAAAGGAAACTGGAGGCGGGCGTGGACTTTATCTTGACACAGGCAGTTTATGACCTGGAAGACATCAGGAAGCTCATGACCTCTGTCAGAAAACTGGACCGGAACGTGAAAGTCCTTGCCGGAATCATGCCCCTGGTTAGTGTGGGTATGGGGCGATATATGAATTCCAATATGCCCGGTATTTTTGTGCCGGACAGTATTCTCACCGAGATGTCCCGCGCTCTAGCCGGCAAGGCAATCCTCACCGGCATATCGATAGCAGCCAGAATGATTAATCAGATCAAAGAAGAAAAAATCTGTGATGGCGTTCACATTATGTTCCCCGGACGTGAGGAACGTATTCACGAGGTCCTCGAGGCTGCCGGACTGTCTTAAAGCGGGGCTGTCTGTTTGCCCGTACAAGAAGAGACAGTTTGAGAAGGCGGAAAAAGAGAGAAGATGGCATCTGTAACCGTGCGTGAAACTGCTGGAGCGGGACTATATTCACGCAAAAGAATAGAAGAGATGAGTGGAGAAAAAATCTCGGCTTGTTTCCAGTGTGAAAAATGCAGCAACGGTTGCCCGATGGTGTTTGCCATGGATATTCAGCCGCACCGTGTTATGCATTGCCTCCAGCTCGGACTGGTAGAGGAAGTGCTGAATAGCGATACAATCTGGGTGTGCGTTTCCTGTCAGACCTGCACCACCCGCTGTCCCAATGATATCGATATTGCGCACGTGGTGGACACACTGCGGCAACTGTCCGCGAGAAGGCAGGTAAAAGAGTCCCAGAAGTCCGTGGCGGTCTTCCATACCGCTTTCCTCTCAAGCATCAAAAGGTTCGGACGGGTACATGAGGCGAGTATGGTTGTCTCTTATGCCTTTCAGAATGAGGGGATAACGGGAGTGCGCAAACAACTGAACCTGGGACTGGAAATGATGCGGAAAGGTAAGATTAAGCTCGTTCCGTCCCGCTTGTGGGCAGGCAAACAGGTAAAAGAGATTTTCCGTAAAGCCGGGAGGAAACGGGCGCAATGAAAGTCTCGTACTATCCCGGGTGTTCCCTGGAGGGCACGGCGAAAGAATACGGCCAATCATTTGAAACAGTCGCCAGAGACCTGGGTATCGAACTGCACGAACTCAATGGTTGGACCTGCTGTGGCGCGTCCTCAGCGCACGTTACCAATGACGAGATGGCGGTGTCCCTGGGGGTAAGGAACCTGTTACTGGCAAATAAGACGCGGATGGACCTGGTAGTCCCCTGTGCCGCCTGCTATCAGAGATTAAAGGCTGCTGAAAAGGCAGTAAATACCAGGAAAACGATAGAAGGTATTCCCGCCGGTTTTGCCACCCAGGGGCGTATCAGGCATATCGTCGATTTTATCTGGGAAGAGTGCGGCGAACAAGCCATCAGGGAGAAGGTCAGAAAGCCACTGCAAGCGTTGAGTCCAGTCTGTTATTACGGTTGCCTGGTCACCAGGCCTCCCCACATAACCGATGCCAGAGACCCGGAAGACCCCCGGGCTATGGACGACATACTAAAAAGCCTGGACGCAAACGTGAAAAACTGGTCGTACAAAACGGACTGTTGCGGTGGAAACCTGATGTTAACCCATCCGGAACTGGCGAGGAAGCTTGTGGCGCGGCTCTTCGACATGGCGCTGGAAGCCGGCGCTAACTGCATCGCCGTCGGCTGTCCGATGTGCCACGCCAGCCTGGATACGGTCCAGAGAGATATAACCCGGTCTGACGGTGCCAGCTACAATCTGCCGGTTTACTATTTCACGGAGCTGATGGGACTTGCATTCGGTAATAGGGCGGCGGGCGGATGGTTCAACAGGCATCTTACGGATGCGAAATCATTGCTCAGCCGGAACGGGCTTCTCTAACGGTACAATGTAGAATACAGGTAAAAACAAGACCGGGGCAGTGATGGTGGTGGGGGGTGGGATTACCGGTATGCAGTCAGCCCTGGACCTGGCTAACTCCGGTTTCAAGGTCTATCTCGTGGAAAAGACCAGTTCCATCGGCGGCAGGATGGCACAACTCGATAAGACTTTCCCCACCAATGATTGCTCTATGTGCTTGATTTCACCCAAATTAATAGAGGTTGCCAAACACCGCAACATCGAACTGATTACCAATGCCGAGGTCGAAGCTCTCGAAGGTGAAGAGGGCAATTTTACAGCAAAAGTATTAAAGAGACCCCGTTATATCGACCTTCAAAAGTGTAGCGGGTGCGGCGATTGCATTCAGGCTTGTCCGGTTGAATTGAGTAATGAGTTCGAAATGGGCTTGAACAAGCGCAAAGCCACCTCCAGGCGATACCCCCAGGCGATACCCGGCGCGTTCGCAATCAGCAAAGCCGCCAGGCCGCCATGCAAGCTTAACTGCCCGGCGGGATGCAACGGTCAGGGATACATTGCCTTATGCTCCGCCGGAAAATATCTTGAAGCGCTGGACCACATAAAACAGTGGATACCCTTGCCGGCGGTAGTGGGCAGAATCTGTCACCATCCCTGTGAACAGGAATGCAACCGGGGTGACCTGGACCAACCCCTCGGCATTGCCCCTTTGAAAAGATTCATCGCGGACGTGGTGCGCCAGAAGCGGCAGGAGGGGAGTATTCCCCCGGAAGAAAAGCCCGTGATAGACCCCACCAAGCCCAGGATAGCCGTGGTAGGTTCCGGACCCTCCGGGCTGACCTGTGCCTATGACCTCGCGAAACGCGGCTACCCGGTGACGATATTCGAAGCCGCTTCAAAACCCGGCGGACAGCTCCAATGGGCAATCCCAACATACCGTTTACCCAAGGAAATACTCGCCGCTGATATTAAAGACATTATCGACCTGGGGATAGACCTGAAACTGAACACGCCTGTCGATGATAAGTTCACTCTGAAAGACATAAAAGAGCAGGGCTACGAAGCCGTCTATATGGCAATCGGGGCAAAGACCAGCCGCAGCCTACCGATTCCCGGCGTGGAATTGCCGGGTGTGCTCCTGGCTCTTGACTTCCTCAAGGACGTCAATCTCGGTAAAGAAACCACACTGGGGAAGCGGGTGGTGGTTATCGGCGGGGGCAACGTGGCGATGGATGTCGCCAGGAGCGTCCGCCGTCTGGGTGTATCCGATGTTAAAGCAGTCTGCCTGGAATCCAGAGTGGGAATGCCGGCTCACTCCTGGGAAATTGAGGAAGCTGAAGAAGAAGGGGTGACTATCAATAACTGCTGGGGTCCCACGAAGATAACCGGTAAAAACGGTCATGTTTCGGGTATCGTTTTCCAGAGATGTACCTCCGTGTTTGACAAGGACAAGAGATTTAATCCCACCTACGACCCGGGCGTTACTACCAGCTTTGCCTGCGAGACGGTGATAATCGCCATCGGGCAGGCTACCGACCTTGCTGTAATCGCTAAGGATAGCGCGGTAAAGACTACCCGGGGCGGCTGGATTATTGCTGACCCGGTTACGTTCGCTACCGATGAGGCGGGGGTATTCGCTGGAGGAGATGGTGTCACGGGGCCCAAATCGGCGGTGGAAGCGATTGCCCACGGACATGAGGCGGCTATTTCCATCGAGCGTTATCTTCGAGGGCTCGACCTGAAACAAGGCAGGGAGAAACCAAAGGAAGAACCGGCGCCTATTCCGGAAGGGGAGCATCCAAAGCAAAAACGGGTGTCCCCGAACCGCATACCACTGGAAAAAAGGCTTGCCAGTTTTGATGAGATGGAACTGGTCTATACGGAAGAACAAGCTTTGGCGGAGACAAAACGTTGTCTTAACTGCGGACTGTGCAGTGAATGTCTACAATGTGTGGCTGTCTGCCAGGCTAAAGCCGTCGACCACACTCAGAAGGCAGAGCGTCTCGATATTGCAGTAGGTTCGGTGGTGCTCGCGCCCGGATTTGACCCGTTCGATGCCGCCATCAAAGGGGAGTATGGCTACGGGCGCATGCCCAATGTGCTTACCAGCCTGGAATTTGAGCGTATCCTCTCAGCCTCCGGTCCCTTCCTGGGACAGGTCCGGCGTCCTTCTGATGGCAAACACGCCGTCAAGATAGCCTGGCTCCAGTGTGTCGGCTCCCGTGACGTGGCGTGCGGCAAGGATTATTGTTCCTCCGTCTGCTGTATGTATGCTACCAAACAGGCAATTATCTCCAGGGAACACGAAAGCACCATCCAGCCGACCATTTTTTATAACGATATACGGGCACACGGGAAGGGCTTTGAAAGGTATTACGAATCGGCGAAAAACAGGTTCGATGTACGTTACATCAATAGTATCCCTTCGACGGTGAAAGAACTGCAGAAAAATCGTAACCTGCTTATTGAATACGTTGATGACACCGGGGGAAAAGTCCAGGAGGAATTCGATATCGTCGTGCTTTCCGTCGGGATGGTCCCCGCGGCGGGTACCAGAGAACTGGCGGAAAGGCTCGGTGTCAAACTGGACAGGTTCGGCTTCTGCACCACGGGTGAAACCGAGCCGAACGTCACCTCGCGCCCGGGGGTATATGTCGCGGGGGCATTTACTGCGCCGATAGATATCCCGGAATCGGTGATGAGCGCCAGCGGGGCGGCATGCCTGGCGGGTCAGGCAATCCACGAGGCGAGGGGGACACTGGTAACAGAAAAAATCTATCCACCGGAGACGGAAATAGCGGAAGTGGAGCCCAGGGTGGGCGTTTTTATCTGCCGTTGCGGCTCAAATATCGCCCGGGTTGTCGATGTGCCCGCGGTGGCGGAATATGCAAGCACCCTGCCGTACGTGGTCCATGCTGAAGAAAACCTGTATACCTGTTCAACAGACACCCAGGACAAAATTATCAAAGCAATCAGGGAAGGAAACCTGAACCGCATCGTGGTTGCTTCCTGCAGTCCCCGCACCCACGAACCGCTGTTCCAGGACACTATCCGGGAAGGCGGCTTGAACAAATACCTGTTTGAGATGGCGAATATCCGCGACCAGTGCTCGTGGGTCCACGCGACTCATATGCCGGAATCGACTACCAAAGCCAGGGACCTCGTGCGTATGGCTGTCGCTCGTGCGGTCACACTCCTGCCTCTGCACCAATCACGGGCTTCGATAACCCGCAGGGCTTTAATAGTCGGTGGTGGGTTCGCGGGATTAACCGCCGCTCAGGCTGTCGCCGCCCAGGGATTTGAAGCAGTTCTGGTAGAGCGGGAAAAGGAACTGGGGGGTAATGTAAGACGCCTGCGTTATACGGAACACGGCGCCGACCCGCAGAAAATCCTCTCCGATTTGATAGCCAGGGTTGAATCAGAGCCTTTGATAAAGGTCTATAAGGGTGCGGAGGTTAAAAAATTATCCGGTTACCTTGGCAACTATGTTACAGAGATAACCACCGAAAAAGGAACAACGGAAAAAATCGAGCACGGGGTGGTGATTATCGCCACCGGTGGCACCGAATATAAACCATCCGAACACCTTTACGGTAAGTCCCCGAATGTTATTACCCAGCTTGAACTGGAGAAAAAGCTCTGTGACGGAGATAATCTGGTGACCGGCGCCAGGTCGGTGGTGATGATTCAATGTGTGGGCTCGCGGGAACCCGAGCACCAGTATTGCAGTCGGGTTTGCTGCAGCCAGGCAATCAAAAGCGCCATCAGACTGAAAGAAATGGAGCCGGCTACCGATGTGGCAATTCTCTACCGTGACATCCGCACTTACGGCATGCACGAACTACAGTACAGGAAAGCGCGGGAAATGGGTGTCAACTTTATTCATTTCGATGTCGAGAAGAAACCGGAAGTGACCCAACAAAACGACAGGCTGACGGTTAAGGTCGTGGACAGGACGCTCGGCAGGGAAATAGTGCTGGGAACCGACCTGCTTGTCCTGAGTGCGGCAATACGACCACAACCCGATGCCTCCGAATTCGCCAGAGTGCTTAAGCTACCCCTGACACAGGACAGGTTCGTCATGGAAGCACATATGAAACTCAGGCCCCTCGACCTCGTTAACGAGGGAATGTATCTTTGCGGTCTGGCGCACTCGCCGAAGACGATGACCGAATCGATCGTTCAAGCCCGGGGCGCAGTATCACGGGCTCTCACGGTACTATCACAACCTTACCTTATGGTAGGAGGTATTGTGTCCGTGGTTGACGGAGATAGATGCGCGGCCTGTTTGACCTGTGTCCGTTCCTGTCCTTACGATGTGCCGCGTATCAACGAGGAGGGTGTGGCGTTTATCGAGGTAGCCGTCTGCCAGGGTTGCGGTATCTGCGCAAGTGTTTGTCCCCGCAAAGCCATCACGTTGCAACACTATTCGGACGCACAGGTCGTGGCTAAGACGGCGGTCCTTTGCGAGGCTATTCCGCAGAAATAATAATATGAACACGAAATACGAACCCATAATCGTGGCATTTTGCTGTCATTATTGCGCTTATTCAGCCGCTGACCTGGCCGGGTCCATGCGGATGGAATATTCACCCAACGTGCGTATCGTCAAACTGATGTGCACCGGCAAGCTGGATACGTTGCACTTGCTTAAAGCCTTTGAAGACGGAGCGGATGCCGCGCTGGTTGCCGGCTGAGAGGAAGGCAATTGCCATTTCCTGGAAGGAAATCTGAGAGCCAAAAAGAAAGTGCGGCAAGCCAAGAAACTACTGGAAGAGATCGGGATTGAGCCGGAGAGGGTGGAAATGTTTAACATCGGGGCTTCCGATGCAGTGCTTTTCGCTAAAGCCGCCGACCAGATGACAGAATGCGCCAACCGGCTTGGTCCCAGTCCCTTAAAGAAAGCCCGAGGTGTAAGCAAATGATTGTTGCTGAAAGAAAGCTTTTTGAGCAGATTTGGGAAAGTGTCAAAGACCTGAAGAGCCTCTTGGTATTGGGTTGCGGCACCTGTGTCAGTGTCTGTCAGTCTGGTGGGGAAAAAGAGGTTGGACTGCTTGCCAGCGAGCTCAGGATGAAGAGCCGTCTTGCAGGTAAGGAAATCAAAATCGGGGAGGCAACCATCGAGCGCCAGTGTGATAGAGAGTTTTTTGATTCTATCAAGGATAAAGTAAATGAATATGATGCCATTCTATCCATGGCTTGCGGGGCTGGCGTCCAGTTCTCCGCAGAGGTACTCGAACCAGTCAGGGTAATCCCCGCGCTGAACACACGGTTTATCGGGGTAACCGTGGAGGAAGGTATATGGGCGGAGAGGTGCCGGGCGTGCGGGAATTGTGTGCTCCGCGATTATGGCGGCATATGTCCCATCACCATCTGCGCCAAAAGTCTGGTCAACGGTCCGTGCGGCGGTAGCAAAAACGGTAAATGTGAAGCGAGTCAGGAAAAGGATTGCGCCTGGGTATTGATTTACAACCGGCTGAAGAAGCAAAACCGACTGGACGACCTGCGCCGCGACGCCCCCATCAAGGACTATACTACCCAGACTCATCCCGGCCGGTATGTCAATGAAGCTTACCGGAAACCGGAACTGGAGGCACAACATGCCGAATAGCAAGCTCAAGCAAGCATTCGATAAGGGCAAGTTCGTGGTCACTGCGGAAGCCGGCCCTCTCAAAGGCACTTTTACCGAGGAAATAGAAGAGGTAGCCAGGGTACTGAAGGGGAAGGTGGATGCGCTCAATGTTACCGACCAGCAAAGCTCCGTAATGAGACTCGGTTCGTTGGTGACCTGCCACCTGTTGATAGACCGCGGGGTTGAACCTATCTTTCAAGTGACCTGCCGTGATAGAAACCGTATCGCTTTACAATCCGACCTCCTGAGCGCCTGGGTCCTGGGGGTTGAGAACTGTGTGGCGCTGACCGGTGACTTGCCTTCCTCCGGCGACCATCCTCACGCCAAGCCGGTTTACGACCTCGATTCCGTCCAGCTATTGCAGGTTATCCGCGGCTTGAATGAGGGCCACGATATGTCCGGCAACGAGCTTAAAGGGAAACCGGACTTCTTTGCCGGGGCAGTCGTCAACCCCGGGGCGGATACAGAGGCGGCTTACGAACTCCAGATTCTGAAAATGGAAAAGAAAATTGCCGCCGGCGCCCGGTTCTTTCAGACTCAAGCTATTTTTGACCCCAACGTCTTTGCTAAATTTATGAAGCGGGTGGAGCATCTCAAAGTGCCGGTCCTGGCTGGTGTAATCCCTCTGAAGTCTGCCGGTATGGCGCGGTTTATGAATAAAAACGTTGCCGGCATTAATGTCCCGGAGGCGATGATCGGCCGGATGACAAAGGCGGAGGACAAAACCCGGACGGGTATTGAGCTTTGTGCCGAGTTGATTAAGTCCATAAAAGACCTGTGCCAGGGTGTGCACGTTATGGCTATCGGCTGGGAGAAAAAGGTGCCGGACATCCTTGCTGCGGCCGGGTTATAATGCTCTTTTTGAGCTGACAAGACTTACTCATTTACCTGAATCTCGCCCGTTTTCAGTGTCACTGACAATAGTGGATGGCCAGACTCCTACAACAGTCTGTGGTCTTGAGGAACTCCATGAGTTCGGACGCTGCCACTGCCTCACCGTTCATTACCTGCGTCAGTTGCCGGAAATAGAGTAGGATTTCTGCCGCGACCTGAGATTCAACGAAACTCTGAGTTTTTCCTTGTCCATCTGAAGCTGTGAACACCACGCGCGACTTATTACTTGCCAACGCTTGGATTGCTGAGTTCACGAATGGCGTTATAGGGGCATGTTTGCTAACCACGACGCCGATGCTCATCGTTGAAAGTGAACGATGGCTGATTTCACCTCATCAACCCACCTCGAGTACCCCCTCAGCCAGATACTCGTTTATCTGGTTCTCGCTCAAGCCCAGAATCTCTTTACAGACATACTCGGTGTGCTCGCCGATACGGGGAGCGGCGCGGCTAAGCCGCCCTGGTGTTTCGGAAAGCTTATAGGCGATGCCATCGTAAGCACTCCTGCCCGTAACCGAATGGTCCAGATACACATAATAGCCCCTGGCTCTTACCTGTGGGTCCCTGAGCAAGATGTCCTCGGCGTCCTGGACAACCCCCGCCGGAACCCCCGCCTGCTGCATGAGCATCATTACATCCTCCGGGCTATGCTCAATCGTCCACTGTTCTACCAGGCGGTCGAGTTCATCTTCATTCTCTTTACGGCTGAGGAAGGTAGAGAACTTCGGGTCTTTGGTCCAGGATGGTTTACCGATAATCTCACAGAATGCCAGCCATTCTTCATCATTAAACACGGCGATGACGCACCACCGGTCGTCCTTTTTGCCTTCGACCATGCCTAAGCGAGTGGTATATGTGTAATTTCTGTCCTCCCCCTTACAATGGTAACAACCATGAGGGGCGGCCGAGGGTGTTCGGTTCCCTTCCCTCGCAGGTATACGTTTATTGACCGTATAGTCGAGCATGGCTGTCTCCAGGACAGACACGGCTGAAGCGTATTGCGACATGACGATGTGTCGTCCTTTGCCGGTGAGCTTTCGTTGACGGAGGGCAGCCAGGACCGCCACCAGAAGCTGGCCGCAGTTGATGACATAGTCGGTGTAATTCGTCCCTGCACCGACCGGCGGACGGTGGGCGAATCCGGAAAGGTAGCTGAGCCCACCTAACGGTGTGATGAGTGCGCCGAAGCCAGCGGCGTATCTGTCCGGCCCGGTCAAGCCCTGCATCGGCTGGTCAACCCAGATGATACCCGGCTTCAGTTTGGCATAGTGCTCATAGTTGAGCTCCAGTCTCTCATTCACCCCGGGTGAGAAGTTCTCCCACACGATGTCACTGGCAAGGATTAATTTGCCATACACCTCCCTGGCTCGAGGGTGGCCCAGGTTGAGGCCCAGGCAAAGCTTGCTACTGTTCTGGTTGTTGAACCAGCCACCGGCACTAAGGTCGTCTTCTTTGCCGGGTGGATGGGGCGCCGCCACCCTGATGAGGTCGGGACGGGTATTGGACTCAATCTTGATAACCTCCGCCCCGAAGTCGGCCAGGCACTTGGTAGCTACCGGGGAAGCGGCATACCATGAAAAGTCACAGACCCTCAGCCCCTCGAAAGGTAAAATTCTCTCTGCCATGCCCCTAGATTGTCCCTGCCTGTTTCAAAGTTGCCAGCTTCTCGTTGGAGAAGCCCAATTCGCCTTCATATACCTCCAGATTATGCTCGCCGATGAGTGGCGCCCTCCTTGAGATTCGCCAGGGAGCATCTGAGATGTGGTAACACGGCGCTCCGGGATATTTTAGATTCATCCCCAGTTCGTCGTGTTCAACATCGACAAAGAAACCCAGTGCCTCGAGCTGGGTACTCTCCAGGATGTCTTTGGGGCTTTGTACCGGGACCATCATAATCCCCCTGGCGACTGCTCCCCGGTAGATTTCGCCCTTGGTATGGGATTTCATAAAGGCACTGAGAATTTCATTGATGTGGGCGAAGTCAGCCAGTCGGGTCGCCAGCGCCAGAGGGTCACGTGCCAGTGCTACCAAAGCCCGGACATTGCCCATTAATTGGAATGTCTCCTGCCATTTGGGGTCTTTGAGGTCGCCAGCCATTCCCTCGCTATTTAACCAGTCAACAATTACATCCCAGCCAGCACCGGCCCCGGCCACTACCCCCGCGAAGATATGTCCGTCCTGGCATGGATATAGACCGCTGCCGGGGATGAGCGGTGCCTCGGCCGCAACCCGCCTTCGGACAACCTTCCTCATATCGTAGGTCGGTATGGCGGTCTCTTGTGCCATCAGTACCGATTCTTGTAGAGAAACATCGACACGCTGACCCCTGCCGGTCAGTTCTCTGGCGTAGAGTGCCACCAGAGTACCAACCGCGGCCTGAACTGAGGCTGAGTGATAAGCCTGAGAGCCGTATATCTTGTAGGGCGGGTCGTCAGGGAAGCCGGCCAGGTACATCAGCCCACCCATAGCCTGAGTGACAACGTCTGAGCTCTTGAAATCCCGATAGGGCCCAGTCTGTCCGAAAGGCGTGATTGAGGTCAACACCAGCCCGGGATTGATTTCTGCAAGTACGGAATAGCCCAAACCTATTTCTTCGAGATGCCCGGGGGGAAATGTCTCGACCATAACATCGGCGGTTTTGACCAGCGTCTTCAGTATTTCGCGTCCATCAGCCCTCTCCAGATTGAGGGTGATGCTTCTCTTGCTGGTATTGAATTGAAACCAGTAAAGGCTCTTCTCGGGTTCCGGCTCGTCGTGAAAGAAGGGGCCGATTCGCCGCATCGGGTCACCCCAGGGCGGTTCTATCCTGATGGTGTCGGCACCGAGGTCAGCCAGGAGTTTGGCGCAATAGACCCCTTTCTGGTCAGCCAGGTCAAGAACCCGAATATCACCGAGCAAAGTCTCTCGCTCAGCCATTCTGTTACCCTCCCGACTGCGGGTCTCAGCCAGCACGACTTTCAGCTGCGTAGACATCGGCGGAAGAACGACTCATCAATCGGTCCGATTATCCCTGAGTTCGTTTGTATTAGCCCTCATTATAGGTTGGAGGGCGATTCAAGTCAATCGAACCGAAACCTACGGTCTTACACGTCGCAAATGCGCCGTTTACGGCAGAGAGATACCTGCGGTGAAGACCGATGTGACATTCCGCCAAATCGGGTAACCTTTAGTTGTCATGTAACCTCAAAAAAAGCGCCGGCGAGTCCCAGTGCCGATGCTCGAATAACTTGGTTCATCGCCTTTCCTCCTCATACGCGGGCGGACTCCTCAATAATGGCAAGCGAAAACGCGAACACACTCGTTAAATCGCGCTAAGAGGCAGTCGTCTGGTTGCCTCAGTATTGCACATCAACTCCCCTAGCTTTGAGCCGAGGGATGTAGGTGTTAACGGATTCGGGACCGAGAGGATTATCCTGAAGATTCAACTTGCCACCGGCTCCCAGTCCCCGGCTAACCAGCGGTGATATGTCGCTGATGAGGTTCGAGCTCAGATCGACCCTTGCTTGGGCCGTTATGAGCGTAATGCCAAGCGAGGAAATGTCGCTTATTCGATTATTATTGAGGGTTAGCTCCATTAGAATCCTGATGTTCCCGAGAGCCGACATGTCGCTGATCTCGTTGTGAGCGAGGTAGAGGTAATTCAGGTTAGTCAATTTGGCAATAGCAGAGATGTCCTTGATCTTGTTGTAGCTCAGGCTGAGGTTCCTGAGTCCTATGAGACCCCCCACGGATGAAATGTCTGTGATCTGGTTTCCGGAAAGGTCGAGCCACTGCAGAGTAGTCCCGGCCAGGTTGGCAAGAGGAGTCAGGTCGCTTATCTGGTTACCCCTGAGCCACAGGTTTATCATGTACGGGTGGTTAGTAGTTAACGGGCGTGAATCCTTTATCAAGTTGCTTCCGATCGAAACCTCGATGAGGTTGTGCAATTCGCCCAGGGGAGATACGTCGGTTATCTGGTTCTTGTCCAAGTACAGGTTCCTTAGCCGAACGCAATACTCCAGACCGGTAAGGTTCGAGACACCTTTGGATCTGGCGTTCAATAACGTCAGTGAACTCACATCGGACTGGTGAATGTCACCAGATGGCTTCCCGATGGCATCGCGGACTGCCTTTTCGAGAGCAAGGTCTGCAAACGTCACCAACGGGTCCTGTTTGGGCGGAGGTTTCGGTGGGAGCACCGTTGTGGCCGGGACGGTATAGTCGATCCTGTACACCCATTCCACTCCGATGGTTTCATCCGGCATGACCCACATCATGATCTGAACATGGTCACTGGGCTTTATGTCCTCAACAGCGATACGCCTGGCGTGCGGCCAGGTCGTGGGGTAAGGATACAAGGCATCGGGCTCAATGTCGGTGAACTGGTTCATCTCATGCTGCACAACGAGAACCTCCGGGCCGATGTAGACCGAAATCTGTTGGCCCGAATAGGGGTTTGCATATTCAACCAGAGTGATCTCGCGGTTCTTGACGCCTACCACAAGGCCACTGGCGGACATCGTAGTAGGGCCCAACTTGGTCGTCCAATTGGATACACACTTGTTTGACTTGAGGTATCCAACAGTCAGGACCGCATTTGGATTCTGTACATCGATGCTTTGTGTGACCCCGCAGTATTGGATGACGTGCGCGCCGTAAGAAACGGGAGTGAACTTTTCCGTCAGCGCGACAGACTGGCCGGCGTCCAGTTGGACATCCCGAGAACCTACTACGTCCTCGTCCACCACAAAGACAGCCAAATAACTCCCGGGCAACTCGCCGTCGTTGCTCAGCAGAATGGCTACCTGAATCTCCCGTCCGGCCAGCGGTGGATCAGGCGAGAGGGTGAGTGAACTCGCAACGAAGTGCGCCGGTCTTACGGCGTCAAAGGTGCCCACTTGGCCGTTGACGTCCACCTTGTATGATCCCAGAGACGCCGGGGTGAACTGAAAGCCGACCTGCTCCTGTTCAGCAGCGCCAACACTGACGCTCCTAGTCTCAACCTCTAGGCCATTAACTTTCAGGCGGACGGTGCAGTCGACTGGCTTCTTCTCCGAGTTCAAAATCCCGACCGCAATCGACACAGGCTGCCCGGGGGCGACTTTGGCTGGGGAGATGGTGAGTGGACCTGTGGATACTCTAAGTGAAGTGCAACCGCCATGTAGGATCAAACAAGCGAGCAATGTGAGAGAGAGAATCAACTTGCCAAGAGTCCGGACCTCCGTCATGGTAGAGCAACCTCTCTTTTGTGGACTGGACAAGCCATCTTTGTCTAGGTGATCGCCAACATGATACTTCTGCGACCATCGTATGTCAACATGTTTACCAGGTTCGACAAGAACGAACTGGAGACGCTGAGAGGCCAAGAATGCGGGCGCAGAGTCACCGAACGTCAATATGTTGAGCCCTGAAATGCAAGTTGCGCGACTCTACATCTTCTGATACCAGAAGGAAGGTGGTAGTTGTGCGGATTCTGTTGAAACAGCATACGCAGTTGAACTCCTGGCTGTCATGGTTGTAGAATAGTCTGAACAATTTCGAGGAGGGATGTCGTGTTGAGGGAATTCGAGGGTAAAGTAGCCGTCATTACGGGTGCGGCCGGTGGTATCGGGCGCGGACTGGCTGAGAAAAGCGTGACTGAGGGCATGAAAGTCGTCCTGGCTGATGTTGAAGAAGCAGCCCTCCGAAAAACAGAGGCGGAGCTTCGTGCCAGGGGAGGGGACGTAATTGCGGTGCTGACAGATGTGTCGAGGCCGGAGCAGGTACAACACCTTGCTGAACAAACGCTCAAGACCTTCGGGGCGGTACATTTGCTCTGCAATAATGCGGGAGTCGGTGCCGGCGGTCTGGTGCGGGAGCACACCCTGGCAGACTGGCAGTGGGTGTTAGGAGTCAATCTATTCGGGGTGATCTACGGAGTTCACACGTTTTTACCCGTTATGTTGAAGCAAGGTGTCGAATGCCATATCGTTAACACTGCCTCAGTCGAAGGGTTATGGTCCCGACTTCGCTCCGCGTCTTATCAGGTGAGTAAACACGGCGTGGTTGCCCTTTCCGAAGTGCTTAAGCTGGAACTCGCATTTGAAGAGACCAGGGTAGGCGTGTCCGTGCTGTGCCCTGGGGCAGTCAATACCGGCATTGTTGACTCGGGAAGAAACCGACCTACCCACCTGCAAAACCCCATCGAGTCGATACCCGTGGCTACGCCCGAAATGGAGAAGCGGATTGCCCAGGTGCGACAGGCGTTTGCGTCTGGTATGAACCCTTTAACAGTAGCGGACCAGGTTTTCAATGCCATCCGCGAAGACCGGTTTTACATTCTGACCCACCCTGAACTGAACGAGCGCATCCAGCAACGCATCGGTCGTATACTGACAGACGGCGTCCCCCTGCCGGACTTCACCCTCTCCACCATGCCGCAGGATATGCGCAGGCTGTTTGGCATCCAACTCCAGGAGGACGGTGAGAAGTAGCGCGATGCAGGTGCCCGGCTATCTCCGGGAAAACATCGCTTGGAAGTAAGGTTGCCCGTGCCGTTATAACCATCGCCGATGGTGCTGGCATCGGGCAGGGTTTTCAAAGTCGCCCGGTTACGGTAATCATAGGTATACGATGTGGTTCCCACCAGCGACTCGTACATGGCCGTCATGTTACCGTTATTGTCGTAGGTGCAGGTGATGAGCTCAGTCGAACGCTGAACTCGGGTCTCGGACAGAAGGCTCGGCCTGAAGGCTGAAACCTGCGCTGGAATCGGTCATGCCGATTACATCGGCACCACGAAGTATGAAAAACGGGGTTGTCATTCTGGAGCCCTTCATAATCGCTCAGGGTAAACTCCGCGAAGAATCTCAGGGAGGGGTAGGCGACCCCATGATTCAACTCCCCTCATCCAGATTCTTCGTCGTCCCGATAAGGAATAAAGGAATTATCGGGACTCCTCCAGAATGACAATAAACGGTATTTTCATAGTAATGACAATCTCTGGGTGGAGCAGAGCTATTTTTCATAAAAACGATAATATTCCAGGATGCGTTTACCGCCCGAATAGGGGCGCCACGAAGATGTCCGTGGGTACGTGGTCATCGGTCAGTAATATCGGGTTTCTCGCTATCAGCCATGCTTCGAGTGTACCCTCATCATGCGGTTGTCCCGTGAGCCGCCATTCCTCACCCCCAACCACAACGTTCACGTAATCCGCGAGGTCGATGTTACGGTCGGTGGCGACAATGACAAAGGTACTTACCCATGCCACTTTCCATTCACCGCCGGTCGTGAACACATACACGTTCTTGAATACCTGCTTGAGGGTGCGGATGAACGCCGGCATATACTCGCCGTTACGGTAGTCATCGATAATGTTAATCATGTAAACGCCATCGTCTTTCATATGCTTCTTCACGAGGCGGTCGAACTCGAGCGTGGTGAGGTGGTAAGGCGTGGAGCGGTCGTTAAACACATCGCCGACCACGAAATCGAATTTATGGCCGGCATCACGTTGTATCAGGAAAAGGCGGGCATCCCGGTTATGCGTGATGATTTCCGTATCGATTGCCAGTCCCAGGTATTCGTGAGCAACCTGCGTGACCGCGGGGTCGATTTCCACCACTTCGTTCCTGCTCCCGGGGTACAACGCTTTCAGATAGCGCGGAAACGTATAAGAGCCGCCGCCGAGGTGCAGCGCTTGAAAATGGTCATCGCCGCGAGTGATATACTGCACCATCTCCGCGAATACTCGTTCATAGCCATATTTCAAATTGGTCGGGTTTTTGAGGTCGACGTAACCGTGCACAAGGTTATCCAGCACCAGCCCCTTGGTGCCATCGAGAAAGTCCTCGACTTTGATAGCGTAGTAGTTCGATTCCCTGACGAGCTTCGTTTGCCAGTATCCGCGGTAAAGGAAGAGAATGCCGTAGATTACCACAGCGATACAGACGGTCAAAACCCAGACCCATTTCGCCGCACCGGACATCTTGCCCGGACTGCGCCACAGGAACCAGGCGATGACGCCAATCGCCAGCAGTGCCGCGCTCACCAGCCAGACAATCAAGCCCGTACCGAACCACAGAATCAGGTAGAATCCCGTAAGGAATGTACCCAGTATCGAACCGGCGGTTGAAAAAGCGTAGATTGTGCCCACCACGCCGCCTGTTTTCCCCACGTCTGCGAGCGTGAGCTTGATGACCAACGGGGAGACCATGCTCAGCACCAGGGCGGGCAACAGGAAAATGCCCGCGGCTTTGAGCAAGAAATCCCACATCACAGGCAAGCTGTAAAAGAGGTTACTACCGCCGATGAGTTTCACAAAAGGGATGACCGCCGCTGTGAGCAAACCACCAACGAGGAAAATTACCATCAGGATAAAGGGTGAGGGGAACTTGTCGGCGACCTTGCCGCCCAGGTAATTGCCGATGGCGATACCGGCAAGAATTACCCCGATGATACTCGTCCATGTGTACAGAGAGACGCCGATATGCGGCGCGAGTATTCTCGCGGCAACCAGCTCGATGACCATAACGCAAAAACTGCTGAGGAAGACAACGATATTGGCTTTCCAGAGTAAGGGCAACCGGTGGCGCGATGCGTTTTCGTTCATGTAGTTATCCTAGCAGAACGTGATGTAAAAGGAAAAAAGACTGACGGCTGGTCGTTGACTAACACAGGCGTCAGAATGAACGTTGAGACATCGCTCAGTCTGTCTTTGCGAGCCCTTCAATTTCGTTCAGGGTAAACTCAAGCGAAGCAATCTCTGGTTAAAAAAGGGGGGTGTATCAGGCGTGAGATTGCCATAGCCTGCCCCGTACTTGATACGGGGCCTGCCCCGTACTTGATACGGGGTCGCTCCGCTCCTCACAAAGACAACTGAATCATCATAATTTTGCACTTTTGTTTTAATTGGATATTTCCAACTCCGGTTAAAACATACGGCACGCATTGGCGATATGTTATAATTCCCCCAAATGTTCCAGATTCAATTGTGCGGGAGGCTCAGGCAATGGCGATTGATTACCAGGTAGACGGACATATTGCAACTATCACTATTAACCGCCCGGAGGCATATAACGCCGTCGATGTGCAGACGCTCAAGCAGTTCCGGGAGGCGATGCTCCAGTTCCGGGGAAATGACGATGTCTGGGTCGGTATTATTACCGGTGCCGGCGAAAAAGCGTTCTCCGCCGGGGCTGATATTGCGGAGACCCTGCCATATATGAAGTCCATCCGGGGCAGACCCTGGGAAATACCGGATACCCCGCTGCGGCATATGGAAGTGTACAAGCCCCTCATCGCCGCGGTGAACGGGGTCGCATTGGGTGGTGGATTGGAAATTATGCTCATCTGTGATATCCGGATAGCGGCGGAGCATGCCCGGTTCGGTTCGCCGGAAGTCAACCTGGGTTTAATTCCGGGGTGGGGTGCTACCCAGCGTCTGCCGCGGGAAATCCCCTGGGCTAAAGCGGCGGAGATTCTGCTCAGCGGCAAGCCAATCAATGCCCAGGAAGCTTTGCGCATCGGGCTGGTGAATGAAGTGGTCCCGCGCCAGGAGCTGATGCCGCGGGCTCGTAAATGGGCGGAAGACCTTTGCCAGGTGGGACCGCTGGCGCTCCGCGCCGCCAAAGAAGCGATGCTTCGTGGCTACAACATGCCCCTCAATGAGGGCATCAAGCTGGAAGCCGCCCTCTTCGAGTTCCTGCTCGGCACGGAGGATTTCACGGAAGGGTCAGGCGCGTTTCTCCAGAAAAGAAAACCGCAGTTCAAGGCGAAGTGAGTTATCAGTTGTTAGTTTGCAGTTAACAGTAAAGGCTGATAGCTGAGCGCTAAAAGCTGATAGCTAAGATAAGGGAGGTTACAAATGGAGATTAAAAAGGTTGGCGTGGTGGGGTGCGGGACGATGGGTGGCGGCATCGCCCAGGTCTGCGCGCAAGCTGGTTACAGCGTAACGGTTTCCGAGGCAAACGAAGAGCTGTTGCAAAAGGGACTCGGTGCTATCAAATCGATTCTTGCCCGGAATGTAGAAAGAGGCAGGATGACCCAACCGGATGCCGATGCCGTTATCGGGCGGATTAAAGGCACGATGAAAATGAGCGATTTCGCTGACTGCGACATCGTTATCGAAGCCATACTGGAAAATATGGAGATAAAGAAAAAGGTTTTCGGCGAGCTGGATAAAATCTGTCCGCCGCATGCCATTCTCGCCACCAATACTTCCAGTCTCTCCATCACCGATATGGCGATGGCAACGAAGCGCCCGGCGCAGGTTATCGGTCTGCATTTCTTCAATCCCGCGCCTTTGATGAAACTGGCAGAGGTGGTGCGCACCATTCTTACGTCCGACGAAACAATACAGGCTGGCAAAAAGTTCGGGGAGAGCCTGGGAAAGACCGCGGTGGTGGCGAAGGACAGCCCCGGGTTCATCGTGAACAGGCTCGCGGTGCCTTTCCTGCTGGATGCCGTGCGGATGCTGGAGAGCGGTTACGCTTCCAGAGAGGATATCGATGCCGGCATCAACATGGGTCTTAACCACCCGATGGGTCCGTTGGCGCTCGCCGACCTTATCGGACTGGATATTATCGTCTCAATCGCCGATGCCATGTATTATGAGCTGAAAGACTCGCAGTTCGCGTGCCCGCCGCTCATCAAGAAAATGGTTACCGCCGGCTGGTTGGGCCGGAAAACGAAAAAGGGGTTTTACAACTACTAATGGGAGAAACTACCAACCGACAAATATCAACTATCAAGTCCCCCCCTTTCCTCCCCTGATAACTATGGGCTCTGGTTACTTTTAACCTCGATGGGGAAGGAGAGCGAAAGGTGGCATCTATTCACGCGCGGATTTCAACTTTCATCTATCAGGCAACACGGGAGGTATCATATGACAGATAGTCTTAAACAGCGTCTTAGCAATCGGCTCCGGCAAATTGGCGCCCTGGAGGTACGTATTTCAGACCCTCACATAGGCTGGGAACACGCTTTGCCCGGTCAGCATCCCCTCACGCTCTGGCCGCAATGCAAATCTATAATAGTGTTTGCTGTGGCAATGTCACCGGCCATCAACAACACCTATCTCGGTCCGTACGCTCCGTGGCAGGCGAAGAACCGTAACCTGGGACCGGTCCCCACCTATATTCAGTCGGAAGAACACGCCCTCGACCGGATGAGCCGGATATTTGTGGCTAATATTACTTTGAAGGGTATGTTCGCGCTGGCTGGAGAAGGCGTGGGCATCGGGTTTGCTTTACCCCAGGTAAAGTTAGCGGCGGCGGAAGCTGGACTCGGAGTGTACGGAAAGTCAGGCGTTATCATCAACCCGGTACTCGGTAACCGGATGAATATCGGCGTGATTATGACTGATGTGGTAATCGATCCGGACGGCCGTCTCACTGATTTCACACCGTGCACTAATTGCGATATCTGCATCAGGAGTTGTCCTGCAAAAGTATTCGACCCTGCCAAATCCTATCCTGAATCGTATAACCGGGAAAGGTGCATAGCAAAACGGGCGGAAATTGAGGGTCGGGGTTTATATTGCCACAATTGTTTTGCCTCCTGCCCCGCGGGTAAAATCAACGACGAAAAACTACTGAGCATCCAGACCGCTCCAAGCTTTTACAAGCGGGATAGATTACCTAGAA
>JAUYDN010000167.1 GCA_030691775.1 Dehalococcoidia bacterium | reverse complement strand
ATCCCGATATCATCAGGATGAATCGGGAGGCGAAGCAATCTCTGCCTCAGAAAGGGAGCGCCATCAACGATAGATTGCCGCGTCGCTTCGCTTCTCGCAAAGACAAATTATGCCATAATATCTATTGCGTTAGTATTAGTTCACCACTCTGGCGCGGGGAGCGGACGCCATTATCCTGGGCACGGTCTCCGGCATTACCAGCGAATGGAACACCGAGCACACCCGCATTTATTCTACGGTGACGTTTGTCGTTGAAGAACAACTCAAAGGGTTTATCAACCAGAACGCGATAACCATTACCTTTCCCGGCGGCAACGCCGAAGGCATTACCAAATGGGTCTCCGATGCGCCGGTTTTCGCGAGGATTTTTGATGCCCATGAATCTTTCAATTAACCGTCGCTGTCTATCGCCGCGCGCATCTCTTTCACCAGGTTTGCCGCCGCTCTCAGACCGGGGTCTTCTTCAATCGACTGGATAAGCCGCGAGCCGACAATGACGCCATCCGCGAGCTCAGCTACCCGTCGTGCCTGTTCCGGTGTGGCAATCCCGAAGCCGACACACAGCGGTTTATCCGTGAATTTCCGAACACGCCCGATGAATTTAGCCAGGTCTTGTGGTAACTCACTCCGGGCGCCGGTCACACCCGTTACGGAAACAAGGTATACAAACCCGCGCGAATGCTTCACCACAAGTTTAATACGTTCATCTGTGCTCGTGGGAGCGAGCAGGTAAATCACGTCGACTCCATTCCGGTGTGCCATCTCCTCGAGCGGGACGCCTTCTTCAGGAGGCAGGTCGGGAATAATCAAGCCGTCCACACCCGCCTTCCCACAATCACGGCAAAACCTCTCCAGCCCGTATTGGAAGAGCGGATTGAAATAGGACATGAACACCAGCGGGGTATCAATCTTCTCGCGTAGCTGTTTCACTACCTCGAGGCAAATGCGAGTGGTAACGCCGTTCTCGATTGCCTTGAAACTGGCGCGCTGAATGGTGACGCCATCGGCGAGCGGGTCGGAGAAGGGAACCCCCAACTCGATGATATCTGCGCCGCTACGGGCAAGTAACAGCACGATTTTAAGGGTCGTTTCAATATCGGGGTAACCGGTGGTAACAAAGGGAATGAGGGCTTTGTGGCTTCTATCCGTGAAGATTTTTTCGATGCGGCTCATAGCTTCACCCCCAGCGCTTCGGCGACAATCCCCATATCTTTATCACCCCGGCCGGAGAGATTGACCACGATGAGCTTGTCCTTGTCCAGGGTTTTTGCCAGGCAGGCGGCATAATAAATAGCGTGCGCCGATTCCAGCGCGGGCGTGATACCCTCCGTGCGGCAGAGCAGTTGAAATCCCTCGAGGGCTTGCCTGTCCGTGACGGCGACATACGTGGCGCGGCCGGTCTCTTTCAGATAGCTATGTTCGGGCCCGACACCCGGGTAGTCCAGCCCGGCGGAAATGCTGTGCGTTTCACAAATCTGTCCGTATTTATCCTGTAAGAGGAATGATTTCGACCCGTGCAGGACACCCACTTTCCCCTTGACGAGCGAGGCGGCGTGCTTTCCCGTGCTTACTCCTTTTCCTCCCGCTTCCACCCCGATAAGCCTGATACCTGTATCATCCAGGAACGCGTGAAAGATGCCGATGGCGTTACTCCCACCCCCTACACACGCGATGATGTAATCCGGCAAACGTCCGGTTTTCTTCAATATCTGCTCCCTGGTCTCCTTGCCTATAACCGATTGAAAGTCCCGCACCATCGAGGGGTAGGGGTGGGGACCCACCACCGAACCGAGCAGGTAGTAGGTATCACGCGCGTTCGTTACCCAATCGCGCATCGCTTCGTTGATGGCGTCCTTGAGGGTCTTGCTCCCCGCCGAAACAGGGCGTACCTCGGCTCCCATCAGTTTCATTCGGAACACGTTGAGCGATTGCCTCCGCACGTCCTCTTCGCCCATGTAGATGATGCACTCCATCCCGAGCCTGGCGCAGACGGCGGCGGTGGCGACGCCATGCTGGCCCGCTCCCGTTTCCGCGATGATACGCTTTTTACCCATGCACCTTGCCAGCAGTCCCTGCCCGAGGGCGTTATTGATTTTATGGGCGCCGGTATGTGCCAGGTCTTCGCGCTTGAGGTAAATCTGCGCGCCACCGCAGGCTTCTGTCAGTTGTTCGGCGTGGTAGAGCGGGGTAGGTCTCCCGATGAAATCACAGCAGAACCTGTCGTATTCCGCCCAGAAAGCGGGGTCGGACTTGCAGGCTTTGTAAGCGGCAGTCAGCTCTTCCAGCGCAGGTACGAGCGTCTCCGGCACGAATCGCCCGCCATACTCCCCGAAGTAACCGCGCTTATCCGGGAGCGATTTTTTTCCTGGCATTTTAATCTCCTAGCTGGGGCAAGCCTAAATGTACAATCCAGGCGAGTCTAAATTGGTTTTTGGTCATTGTTTCTTGGAATTTGGTAATTGGATTTTACTCCGCATTCCAGACCGCCCGAATGAATGCCTCAATCTTTTGTGGGTCTTTACGACCGTTGGTTTCTACCCCCGAAGAAACATCCACTCCCCAGGGTTTCAGCACACTGACCGCCTCTCCGACATTCTCCACCGTTAACCCGCCGGCGATAATTACCGGGTAATGGAACACGGTTTCCTTGGCAATCTCCCAGTTGAACCGTTTACCGGTCCCGCCATATAAACCATTACCACCGGAATCCAGCATGCAGAGAAAATCGCGCCCTTTCATCGCCTCGTACCAGGTATCCACCCGCTTGAAGAGCCCGGTCGCGTCATCGGATGGAGAGACATGAATGACCTTGATTACCGGTCGCTCGACTTTGCGTACAAAGTCTATGGTTTCATCACCGCTCAACTGAACTCGGTCGAGGCGGCACTCGCGGATGGTGTGGTTTACCTCCCGTACGGGTGCGTTCACAAACACCCCGACGCAGACAGGGCGCGGATTGATACCGCTCACCGCTTCAACGATCTGCAACGCCCGCTCCGGCGAGACATGACGTTTGCTCTCGGCGAAAACCATGCCTATCAAATCGGCGCCGGCTTCGGCGGCTATCCCCGCATGCTCAACTTCTGAAATCCCGCAGATTTTAACCCTGACCAAGTAACTCCTTCATCTTTCCCGCGATATCCACCGACTCCATCAATGTTTCGCCCACCAGTACGGCATCGACACCGAGGCTTTCAATCATCAGCATATGGTTGCGGGTTTTGATGCCGCTCTCGCTTACCACCAGTCTACCCGCTGGAATCATCGGCCGTAACCGTGCGGTAGTCTGTATATCTACGGTCATCGTGGTTAAATCACGATTGTTGATACCGATTGCACGTGCATCCGTTTGCAACACTGTGCGTAATTCGGTCTCGTTGTGTACCTCGACCAGGCACGCCATCCCAAGTTGATGGCTCAAGTTTAACAGTTCCTTTATCTGCTCTTGTGAAAGAATAGCAACAATCAGCAGGATGGCATCGGCACCATAAACCCGCGATTCATAGACCTGGTAAGAGTCGATGATAAAGTCCTTACGTAATAAGGGGATGTTACTACCCGCTAACGCTTTCTTGATGTTCTGCAAATACTCTAGTTTACCCTGAAAGTACTTCTCGTCAGTGAGCACTGAGATGGCTGAAGCGCCATTAGCCGCGTAGATACGCGCGATTTCGAGCGGAGCAAAGTCTGTGCGGATGACACCTTTTGACGGAGATGCCTTCTTGACCTCGGCGATAAGCTTAATGCCGTCACCCTGCAATGCTTTAATAAAATCGAGCGGATGCGTTTGTTTTTCCGCAAGCTTTTTGAGATGCGCCAGCGGCACGCGGCTTTTTGCCGACTCAATCTCGCGTTTTTTATTAGTGACTATTTCGTCAAGAATCATTAATACACCTTGTCCATTGAGGATATCGGAGATTCTTCCCGATTTTATCGGCACCACGAAGAATGAAAATGCTCTGCCATTTCCCGTTGCAATTGTAATATGGACTTTTGTAGAAGGTAATGAATTCCTCTACACCACCCTGAGATCCTTCGGCGTCCTTCAAGAGTGTCGGTGGACCGGACGCCTCCAGGATGACAAGTGAGCCTATTCCCGCAGTAGTGACATTCGGTGCAAAACATCCCAAGGGAAACCTCAACTTAATTTGTTTGATAATGCAATCAGACCCTCCAGCGTTTTCATCGCACGACCGCTGTCGATAGATTCATTAGCCAGTCGCAGACCATCCTGTAAAGTCCCCGCGGCATCGCCGGCGACCAGCGCCGCGGCGGCATTAAGCGCGACTGCATTCCGGGCATGTCCGCGCGTGCCTGATAACACTGAGCTTAATATCGCGGCGTTTTCCTGTGCCGTACCGCCTTTCAGGTCTTCCGGTTTCGCGCGGGGCAGTTCCAGGCTTTCCGGGGTTATGGAATAACCGTACAGTTCTCCGCTCTTTAGTTCGGCGATGAATGTAGTGCCGGTAACCGTTAATTCATCGAGTCCGTCCTGGCCGTGCACAACCAGGGCATGACGGCACCCGAGCAGTTGTAATACCCGCGCCATCTTCTCCACGAGCGCGGCATCCGCCACCCCCAGCACCTGTGCCTGTGCCCCCGCCGGGTTGGTAAGCGGTCCCAGGATGTTGAACACCGTCCGTATGCCGATTTCCCGTCGCGGTCCCGCGGCATATTTCATCGCCGGGTGGAAGGACGGGGCGAACATAAACCCGATACCGACTTCTTTCAGGCAACGGCGCACCTGCTCTGCCGTCAGGTCGATTTTCACGCCCAGCGCCTCCAGCACATCGGCACTGCCGGACTTACTGCTCATGGCGCGGTTGCCGTGCTTGGCGATTTTTAACCCCGCCCCCGCCGCCACGAACGCCGCCCCGGTGGAGATATTAAACGTGGCGGAGTTATCACCACCCGTGCCGCAGGTATCCACTAAAGGCTCATCGATTTCCACGCGGATGGCTTTGGCGCGCATTGTTCTTGCCATGCCGGCGATTTCTTCTACGGTCTCGCCTTTACAGCGGAGCGCGGTGACAAAAGCGCCGAACTGGGCGGGTGTCACCTGCCCGTCCATGATTTCCGTCATTACCTGCGCCGCCTCGTCCATGGTCAAGGAGCGACCGGAAATTACCTGCGAAATGGCTTCTTTAATCATTCGTTTTACCTCTATCTATTGCTCATAAAAATCAACCACCTTACTTCCGCCTTATGCAAGGAGGGACTTTGTCCCAAAAGTCGTTACCATGAAAATAATCACAACCACCCGCGTAGTGTCATTCCAGCGTAGGCTGGAATCCAGAAGTATAAGAATGCGTCTGGATTCCCGATCAGAGCTTGCCCCGTACTGGATACGGGGTCGGGAATGACAAAAATGGTGAAGGTTTTCATACTTCGTGGTGCCGATGCGATCGACCTGACTGATTCTTCGTTCGTTTCCCTCCTCAGAATGACTATTAAGGCGCCGTCGTAAGGGGCGTTAAGTAGATATTTGAATAAAACCCCTCTCAATCTCCTCCAGTTCAAGCCAGGGGCAAGCTCTTTGCGAAAGGGAGAAGAACCTATTCCCTCCCCTTTATTGCATTCTATTGTCCCGTCAGGAAATTTTTCAGTATCTCCTTCCCTTGCTCGGTCATAAATGACTCCGGGTGGAACTGCACGCCCTCAACGGCGAACTGCTTGTGCCGCACCCCCATAATCTCGCCGTCTTCCGTCCACGCCGTCACTTCAAGACAATCGGGAAAACTTTCTTTTTTAATGACGAGTGAATGGTAGCGGATGGCGGAGAACGGGTTCTTCACCCCGGCAAATACGCCTTTGTTGGCGTGGTGGATGAGCGACGACTTACCGTGCATAATTTTCCCTGCTTGCGCCACGATGCCGCCGTAGGTATACCCGATGCACTGGTGTCCCAGGCAGACCCCCAGCAACGGCACCTTCCCCCCGAAATGCCTGATAACCTCGTTGGAGATACCGGCATTCTGCGGCGTAGAAGGTCCCGGGGAGATGACAATCCTCTCCGGTTTCATCTTCTCGATTTCCATAACGGTGGTCTCGTTGTTTCGCACTACCGCTACCTCTTCTCCGAGTTCGCTGAGGTACTGAAACAGGTTGTAAGTAAAACTATCATAGTTATCAATCAGTAGCAACATAGTCCTTCATCCTCCTCACCCGGATTCCCCGGAAATTCCAATCACCAGGAAGCAAATCCCAAAAAACTGCAATAATCAATCAACAAACTCCCTTTGGACTGGTTTTGACCATTACCTATCAAATGGCCTCTATCTTGTCATTCTGGAGGAGTTCCGATCCTCCTATGCTTTATCGGGACGACAGCTTGCCCTGAGCGACTTGTCCTGAACGGAGTTGAAGGAAGCCGAAGGGAAGAATCTGGTGGCGGGGGAAAATCGCCCCTCCCTGAGATTCTTCGTCCCGATTCTTTCGGGACTCCAGAATGACACCTCCATTTTCATTTGTTCGTGGGTGGCGCATCACGTCATGTGTAATTATTTGGGTATTGTATCCTGTATCCTGGTTATTTGCTGTTGTTTACCCCTTGCTCCCTGCGCTATCATGGCTTCCTCTGCCTGGGCGATGGCTTTGAGCAGAACCCGCGCCTTGTTCATACTTTCTTCGTATTCCAGCGATGGGACACTGTCATAGACGATGCCCCCACCCGCTTGCACCCGCGCGATGCCGTCTTTGAGCACCATCGTGCGGATAGCGATTGCCATATCCATGTTCCCGGTGAAGGAGAAATACCCCACCGCGCCCGCGTATGGACCGCGCTTCTCCGGTTCGAACCCGGCGATGATTTCCATTGCCCGGATTTTGGGAGCGCCGGCAACCGTACCCGCCGGAAAGCAGGCGCGCAGGGCATCGAAAGCGGTCATCCCCTTGCGCAATTTACCCTGGACGTGTGTGACCAGGTGCATCACGTGGGAATAGCGCTCGACTTCCATCAGGTCGCTGACCTGCACCGTACCCGGCTCGCTTACCCGCCCGATGTCGTTGCGCCCCAGGTCGACGAGCATGATATGTTCCGCCCGCTCTTTTTCATCGTGTTTTAGCTCGTACTCCAGGCTGGCGTCCTCTTCCGGGTTGTTACCCCGCCGTCTCGTGCCTGCTAACGGACGCGTTGCCACCATGCCGTCTTCCACCCTGACCAGAATTTCCGGTGATGCCCCGATTATGTAAAATTCGCCGAGGTCAAGGAAGAACATATAGGGTGACGGGTTGAGTGTCCTCAGCGCACGGTAAATCTCAAAGGGTTCGGCATTCGTGGGCTGAGAAAGGCGCTGGGAAAGCACCACCTGGATTGCCTCGCCGGCAGTGATATACTCTTTAATTTTACCAACCGCCGTCTCGAACTCTCCACGCGAGAAGTTCGAGGTCAGGTTGCCAGTGGCGGAGGGAATGACCTGGACGGGTTGCCGCGGCAATGGCTGGTCGAGCCGCTCAACCAGGCTATCAATCCTGCGCACTGCCTCGGCATATGATTTCGCGATATCACCATTGAGATGGACATGACTCAGCACTTTGATTTTATGGGTGACATGGTCGAAGATAAGCACCGTGTCCGTGAACATAAATAGCGATTCGGGGACGCCGATAGAATCGTGCGGGGGTGAAGGGAGCTTTTCGAAACGGGTGACGGTCTCGTAGCTGAGGTAACCGACGGCGCCACCGCAGAACTTGGGCAGACCCCTGACCGGCACCACCCGGTATTTGTTTAATTCGGCAACGACTTGGGGAAGGGGATCGGTCTTGTCCTCCGCTTTTGTGGTGATTATCCTGTAGGGGTCGGTACCGATAAAGCTGTAGCGCGCCAGCCTCTCGCCGCCCTCGACGCTTTCCAGCAGAAAAGAATTGCCGCCGCGGTTGATTTTGAGGAACGCGGAGACGGGCGTCTCCAGGTCAGCGACAATCTCGCGGTAGACGGGTACCAGGTTTCCCTGCCTGGCATAGCTCTTGACCTCTTCGAGTGACGGGTAGTACATTGTGCACCTCCGGAAAATAAAAAACCCTTCGCTTCAGGGGCGAAGGGTTATCCGCGGTGCCACCCTGTTTATCCCGGAAAAGAAAAAAGCGGGACATCTCTTCGCAGGTACATCCCGATACAACCGGGAGATACCCCGGGCTAAATAACGGCGCCCATTCCGGCGAGACTTACTTTCCCGATTGCATCGGGATTCGGTCTGCGGCTCCCGAGTCCATTCGTCGACTTGCGCTGACACCGGCTCACACCTGCCCCGGCTCTCTGAGTCCCGCTGAGCGCTTACTAGTCTCGTTCTCAGCCTTTATCTGTATTTATTGTTACGTTTAGCATATCAAGCAGGAAGAAGGGTTGTCAAGTTTTGCCGTCCCTCAAGACCCTTCCCAACCCCACCCCACGAAGTACCAACTATCAATAATCAGGTAACAAGAAGACTCAATATTCTATATGTAACGACATCTATGATTGCGCATAATAATACCACCTATATGGGTTTAGAGACGTGGGGTGTAAGGGGTCGCAGACCCCTTATTGTCCTATTGTCATTCCGTACCCCGTATCAAGTACGGGGCAGGCTTTGATACGGAATCCATGAAACAACAGTGA
>JAUYDN010000165.1 GCA_030691775.1 Dehalococcoidia bacterium | reverse complement strand
GCAGGGTCGAACCAACCTGATAGTGGGTTTAATGCCCTGTGCTTTCTTGCCCGGAAAAGCGGGAGCCACCCACGAACGATGTAGATGTCCGTTTTCTTCACTTGCATGTACCCCTGGTGTAGCTGTAATCCGGTTGGGACTGGGTAGACGTTCCAGGAGCGGGTGACACACGGCTGGCACGTGCAACCTTCGCATATCGCAACGGGTCTGGCGGAGGTGGTTGACTGGATTGTGCGGGAGGTAATGGTCGGGGTGAGAGGGGTTGAACCCCCGACCGGCTGAACCCTATTCCGGTGGCCACTGGACCCCCATTTGTCACCCGTTAAAAAACATTGGTTTGCCTTTGTCAGTCGCTGTCCGGGTTAAAACCATACCATCGCGTCAGATTATCCAATGGCGCTCTTTCGGATTGAAGCTTGTTCACGATATTATCCCAATCAGGGTAGCCGATTGCGATTCCCAGCACAATCAGTTTAGTGTCCGGTATTTCTAATATTCTGTGTAATACATCAGGATACGTGGCGGCGGCCGCTTCAGGGATGGTTCCCAACCCATATTCGAGAGCAAGCAGCATGATGTTTTCTGCTATCAAACCACAATCGAATATGGGCCATAGGTTCAAGCCATTGGCTTGAAAACAAAAGGAGCGCTCGATATAAATGTAGATACAACACGGAGCTTCGAACAGCTTTAGCCCTTGCAGTCCCCATTTTTTCCTCTCTGCGACATCTTGTCTCCCGATACCTTTTAGTTCATAAATCTTCCTGCCCAGGAAACGACGTCGCGAGTCAAAAGGTTCCGGATACTCTTGAGGAAAGGCGAGTTCCGGATTACCTCGTACACCGGCCTCTGCGTTCTTTACATACTCCTGTCTTATTTCCTCTAATTTACAGCCACTCACGATGGCAAATTGCCACGGCTGGGTGTTTGCCCAGGACGGGGCACGTAAGGCTGACTCCATAAGCTCCCTGAGGGTCCTGTAGGGCACTAAATCAGATTTAAAAGCTCGAATACTCTTCCGTTGGCGAACACATTCAGTGACATTCATGATAAAGCACCCCTTTAGAGTCATTGAACCGAATTAAAAATATCATACTCTTGCTTCTTTCGGACGTCAAAATAGTCTCTTGACGGGTATCGACCAATGTGATAAAATGCCGTCACCATACCTAACGTTACGTATGGTTGTTAACGTACAACCATGGCGTGGTGAATGAAAACTGAGATGAGGTGCTAGTATGGTAACCGCTACGCGTAACACAAGTGATAGGAAGCAAGAAATAGTCGACGTGGCTGTTAAGTTGTTTCTTAAAAGAGGTGTAGCGCAAACAAGCATGCGTGACCTGGCGAAAGCTATCGGAGTGACAACCGGTAGTTTGTACCACCACTTCCGGTCGAAAGACGAGATTATCGATTTTGTTGTACAACGAGGTGCGAAGTCGGTCGACCGCCTGATGGAATTCCGCAGAAACCTGGGAAATGTGAGTCCAACCGAAGCTCTGCGCGAATGCTTGAACTACTGGTTACGGCACATTCATGCGGCCAGGAACTATTCTGTATTCTGGGTCCGTGAGGCACATCTCATTGCCCGTTCCATGTATCTCCAGCCAATACAAAAAACTACCCAGGATTTCATCAACTTCTTTACAGACCTGATAAATGAGGGTGTCAAAGACGGTGAATTCGAGGTGACAAACCCGGCGCTGGTAGCTTTCAACATCTGGGCTTTGGCGCAGGAATGGGGACTGAGGAAATGGGTGAGAAATATGTTCACGATCGATGAGTTCATCGAACAGCAGACCGGGTTCATCATCAAACAAATATCACCCGGCAGAGTTCAGGCAAACCGAATGCCGTATGAGCTCGGAGTGAATGAATGACACAGCCAAAGGCACAGGCGCCACGTCGCAAACCGAGCACTGTTGAGGACCTGCTCCTGGGGTGCACCATACAGGAAGTCCCGAAGTTGGTGCCCGGGGTGGTGTTGTCGGTGGCTCTGGTCGCTTTGTTCGTGTGGCTGACCGACCTGCTTAACACCGCCCTTGGATTCAAGGGGCTAATCAGCTACATCCTGACGGTCATCGTGGCTGGCATATTGGTCCGTAATCTTTTCACCATGCCGCCTCTCTTCCTGCCGGGCATCGGTTTTTGCCTGAAAAAGATATTACGGCTCGGTATAATCCTCATGGGGATTCGTCTCAGCATCTTCGATGTCCTGAAAATCGGAGCCTGGGGAATACCGATAGTCGTGGTTGCGGTGATTTCAGGGTTGGTGGTCACGAGCTATTTCGGAAGACTCCTCAAATTGCCTGACAGGTTAGCAACACTCATCGCTGTCGGTACCAGCATCTGCGGCGTCTCCGCTATCGTCGCCACGGCACCCGGTATCAACGCCAAAGACGAAGAAGTTACGTATGCTATCGCCAATATCACCGTGTTCGGTATCATCGCCCTGGTAGTGTACCCTTTTCTCTCTCACCTGATATTCGGCGGGGACCAAACGCTGAGCGGGCTCTTCACCGGCACAGCTATCCACGAGACCGCTCAGGTGGCCGCCTCCGGTATGATTCACGACCAGACCTTCGGCACCACTGCCAATCCCACCACGGCTGATGTTGCCATGGTCACGAAACTGGTGCGGAATGTCTTGATGGCTCTGGTCATTCCGATAATGACTTTTGTCTACGCTCGCCGAACAGGCACGACCAAAAACCCGGCTGAACCTGGTTACAAGAAGGCACTCAAGTTATTCCCGATTTTCATATTGGGTTTTCTCCTTCTTGCTGTCATACGGTCAATCGGTGATGCGGGTTTGCAAGGCACTGGCATGGCTCTGGGTTTCTGGAATAAACAGGAGTGGGCTGACCTTACCAAAGCGATAAGCCAGTGGTCCGGTTACATTTTGGCAACGGCGATGGCTGGAGTGGGGCTGGGCACATCTTTCAGGAGCATGAAAGGACTCGGAATCAAACCGTTCTATGTCGGGTTTGTGTCCGCGGCCATGGTGGGCGTGGTGGCAATAGTTATGGTGTTCTTGCTGGGTCGGTTTGTTAACGTATGAACTAATCAGAGCCAGGACTCTTGCCGGCATTTCCAGCACCTGCCCGGGATAGCAGGAGTTTGGCGCAGGAACTCGGGTTACCACGGTATACCCGAATAAGTCAGCAGGGAGGATGATGTGTCCGAGGCACCGCTTTCGGGTCTGTCTGTCATCGACCTTACCCATTATATCGGCGGGCCCCTTTGCACGAAGCTCCTGGCGGGGATGGGAGCAGAAGTGATAAAGGTTGAGCAGCCCGGTCATGGCGACCCTGCGAGAAGAATGGGACCCTTTCCAGATGACCTTCCAGACCATGAAAAGAGCGGCACGTTCCTCTATTTGAATACCGGGAAAAAGAGTATCACGCTCAACTTGAAGTCAGCCACAGGAATCAAAATCCTCAAAGACCTGGTGAAGGAGGCCGATGTCCTCGTGGAAAATTTTGAGCCTCGGGTTATGCAGAGCCTGGGACTGAGCTATTCGATTCTTGAGCGCATCAACCCGCGATTGGTGATAACGTCAATCTCCAATTTCGGGCAGACCGGACCCTACCGTGACTACAAAGCCGAAGAGATGGCAATCCTCGCCCTGGGCGGCATGATGTATCTCATCGGTGACCCGGAGCGGGAGCCGCTGAGATGGGGATTCGAGGCAGCGCAGTATATGGGTGGTCTGTCCGCTTTTACCGGCACCATGGCGGCGCTTCACTATGTTGAACAGACAGGAGCAGGCCAGCAGGTAGACATCTCCCTGTTGGAAGGCATTGTTGCCAGCCATTTTCAGGCTCCGGAACAATACGCATATACGGGAGTGGTTGCCAGGAGAAACAGGACTATGCTGGTATTCCCGTGCAAGGATGGCGTGGTGCAACTGGCGCTACAGCCGCATCATTGGCCCAAATTAACTCAACTCGTGGGAATGCCCGAGCTTTTGGAAGACCCGCGTTTCCGTGATACTCAATCGCGCACCAGAAACTACGAGGCACTGGAGACCCTCCTCCTTCCCTGGATGATAGAACGCTCTATGACCGAAATATACCACGCGGGACAATCCATCGGATTTCCCGTCGGCTATGGCGCCACAACCGCCGACCTGTTCGAGGCACCGCAATACCATGCCAGGGGTTTCCTTGTTGACATCGAGCATCCGCGTGCTGGTAAGCTGACCTACCCGGGCACCCCGGTCAGTATGGGCGACATCCCCTGGCAACACAGCCGCGCGCCCCTTCTGGGAGAACACAACGAGGAGATTTATTGCGGACGCCTCGGCCTGAGCAGGGGAGACATGGTGAGGCTCCGGGAAGGTGGAGTCATCTGAGTATTCTTGGGGTTTGTTTATGACAACTAATCTGGCATTAAAGGGAATCAGAGTCCTGGACATGGGGATGTTCATGGCAGGTCCGTATTGCGGCGCCATACTGGCTGACCTGGGCGCCGAAGTCATAAAGATAGAGTCTTGCCGGCGTCCCGACCCTATCAGGGTCCAGGCGAGAGGCATATATCCCAACCGGATACCGGGAGAAAGGCCTTGGAACCGTTCCGGCATGATAAATGAAAGAAACCGCAATAAGCTCGGAATAACGCTCGACCTGACCCTGCCCAAGGGTAAGGAGGTTTTCAAGAGGCTGGTCAAGGTCAGTGATGTGGTGGTGGAGAACTTCAGCCGCAAGGTACTGACTGGCTGGGAACTGGACTATCCGGCGCTGAGAGAGGTCAATCCCTCGATTATCATGATGTCCCTCACCAGCCAGGGGCTGACCGGTCCAGAGAAGGACTACGTCTCCTTCGGACCTACCCTGGAGCAAATCGGCGGACTGGCACATTTGACCGGCTATCCCGACCAGATATCTGCCTTCGCTTCTTTCGCCTACCCGGACATGCTGGCGGGGGCGCTGGCGCCTGGTCTCATCATCGCCGCCCTGCGCTATCGCAACGGGACAGGCAAGGGTATGCAAATCGACCTGTCACAGCGGGAACTGGCAACCTTCTGCATCGGTGAGGTGATGATGGATTACGCCATGAATAAAAGGGTCCGTAACGAGGCGGGTAATCGACACAGCTCTATGGCGCCTTACGGTTGCTACCCGTGCCAGGGAGAAGACCGGTGGGTCACTATCGCCATCGCATCTGACGAAGAGTGGCGCCGCTTTTGCCAGGTGATGGGTAAGCCGGAGTTGGCAGAAGACACCAGGTTTCTCGATGTGCTCTCCAGATGGAAGAATCAGGACGAACTGGACGGAATAATCACACGGTGGACAAAAGAACATGAACATTACGATGTTATGAGAAAGCTGCAGGAAGCCGGCCTCACGGCTGGCGCAGTCCTCGATATGAGGGAGCTATTCAACGACGCCCATTTGAAAGAGCGGGATTTTTTCCACGTGGAGACGCATCCTGAAGCCGGGAGCTTTCCGTACAAGGGCAGACCGTTGCGACTCACCCGGACACCACTGAGACGCGAGATGCCTGCTCCCTCTCTCGGCGAGCACAATTACCACGTTTATGGCACTCTGCTGGGTATGAGCCGCGAGGAGATTCAGTTAATGGAAAAGGAGGGCGTTATCGGCACGGTGCCTGCATCAAAAGAGCTTCAGTTCACCTAATACTAACGCGTTAAATAATGATGAATCATTTGCCTTTGCGAGGAGCGGAGCGACCCCGTATCAAGTACGGGGCAGGCCCCGTATCAAGTACGGGGCAGGCCCCGTATCAAGTACGGGGCAAGCTGTGGCAATCTAACGCTTAATAAAACCCCCTTTTTTATCCAGAGATTGCTTCGCTTCGCTCGCAAAGACAGACTGAGCGATGTCTCAACATTTATTCTGACGTCTGTAATATTTATATAATGGAAGCATCCTTGCCCGCCAGAGAGCGTTTGCTCCGGAGCACGGCGCACCTGTACGGTGTGCAGACGGTCTATTACGGCTACGGGCGCAGGCGCCAGTCAGCCCAAACGGAATCCCTGCTCGCTGTCCTTAAATCCCTCGGCGCTCCCCTTACCACACTGGCTGAATCCCGTTCTGCCTACCGGGAAAGCAGACTGGCGCAATTGCAGAAAAGCGTTGAACCGGTCGTCATAGCCTGGAACGGTAATCTGCCATTCGTTGAGGTACGTCTTCCGCAGTCACTCGCCAGTGTCGAACTCACGGGTGTGCTGACAATGGAGGACGGTTCCCACCGCGAACTAAAGTGGCATGACGACCTTCCAACAGGACGTCAGCTAAAGTTTGAAGGGTTGGTCTGGCGTGAAAAACAGTTACCGCTGGCTGAGAAACTCCCACCCGGTTACCACAGGCTGACGATTAATATAGCCGGTCGGGAGGGCACGACTCTTATTATCTCGGCGCCTGTTAGAGCCTATTCTCCGCGGGAGAAAAAAAGCTGGGGTGTGTTTATGCCCCTGTATTCCCTGCATTCACAGCGAGGCTGGGGCAGTGGGAGTTTCACGGACCTGGCAAACCTGGCAGGGTGGATGGGCGAGCAGGGCGGCAGTGCCGTCTCCAGTCTACCTTTACTGGCAACCTACCTGGATAGACCGTTCGAGCCCAGCCCTTACCTGCCCTTGAGTAAACTACTCTGGAACGAGTTCTTTATCGACATCACCTCCGTACCGGAACTGACCGATTGCCAAACAGCACAGTCGTTAATCAACTCACCCGGTTTTCAGGCTGAACTGCAATCTTTGCGGCGGACGCGCCTGGTCGATTACCGCCGTGGAATGGCGCTCAAGCGTCAAGCGCTGGAGGAATTAAGCCGGTATTTCTTCGCAGTTGAAACACCGCGGCGTCAGGAATATGAACGTTTCCTCCGGGAACACCCGGAGTTGGAAGACTACGCACGGTTCCGGGCGGTGATGGAAAAGCAGGGTAAAACATGGCGTAAGTGGTCGCGACAGTTACAGGCGGGCGGTATTGCCGGAAGCGATTTTGATGAACACGCCAGGAATTATCACCTTTACGCTCAGTGGCTGGCACACGAACAACTGGCTTCTAGCGCCAGAACTGCCCGGGCGCAGAAAGTGCGTCTCTACCTCGACCTCCCGCTGGGTGTCCATGGCGATGGTTTTGATACGTGGCGGTACCGCGATATTTTTGTTAACGGGATTTCCGCAGGCGCGCCCCCGGATGTTGTTTTCACCGGGGGTCAAAACTGGGCTTTCCCGCCGGTACACCCGGAGCGGGTACGGGAAACAGGTTATGCCTATACTATCGCCTGCATCCGCCATCACCTGCAGTATGCTAAAATCCTGCGGCTCGACCATATTATGGGACTGCACCGGCTTTTCGTGATTCCGCATGGGATGGAAGGCAAACACGGCGTCTACCTCCGCTACCGTCCCGAAGAGGTTTATGCCATTCTTTCGCTGGAATCTCACCGCCACCAGAGTATTATCGTTGGTGAGGACCTGGGTATCGTTCCCCTTGAGGTGCGCACTGCGATGAGGCGTCACAACCTGCGGCGGATGTACGTCATGTACTACGAGTTGGCTTCCAACGCCTATCCCCTTCTCCCCACCCCACCCACCAATGCCGTGGCAAGCTATAACACCCACGATATGCCACCCTTCGGTTCCTTCTGGTCCGGCCAGGATATACAGGACAGGCTTGACACCGGCATAATTACGGAAGCGGAGGTGCGAGGAGAGCAGGATATCCGTGCCGTAGTACGGGGGAGATTGCTGGCTTTTCTTAAGGGCAAGGGTCTGCTCAAAACGCCGGCGACCGTGACAGAAATCCTCCGTGCATGCCTGGCTTTCATCACTACCAGCCGCGCACGCCTGGTGATGGTCAATCTTGAAGACCTGTGGCTGGAAACGCGCACGCAAAATATTCCCAGCACAACCACAGAACATCCCAATTGGCGGCGCAAGGCGCAGTATAAATTCGAGGACTTTTGTAAAATGCGCCGCGTGCTGGTTATACTAAAGGAAATACACAGTGCCCGTAAAGGAAGAGCGAAACCGAGTGACACCGGCGGAAAAGCATAAAAAGGAAGGACTGCCCGGGTTCAGTCTGCTCACGGAAGACGACCTTTACCTCTTCAACGAAGGCTCGCACTTCCGCCTGTATGATAAGCTCGGCGCGCACGTGGTTTCTCACGGCGGGCAGACTGGCGTCTACTTTGCCGTCTGGGCGCCGAACGCCCGCAGCGTATCGGTAATCGGCAGTTTTAATGAGTGGAAACCCGGCAGAAATCGTCTCAGCCAGCGGGGTCGGTCGGGCGTCTGGGAAGGCTTTATCCCCGGCATCGGCAAAAGTACACGGTATAAATACCATATCGTGGCGCGCGACCATGGCTACCACACGGACCGGGCTGACCCGCTCGCTTTCTATGGAGAGACCCCGCCCCACACCGCCTCCACCGTCTGGGAACTTGATTATGACTGGAACGACAAAGCGTGGATGGAGTCGCGTAAAAAACGGAGCGCTCTCGACCAACCGGTAGCCATTTACGAGATGCATCTCGGTTCCTGGAAACGGGTCGAGGATGACAGCAACCGGTCATTGACCTACCGTGAGCTGGCGGAACAGCTCCCGGAATACGTTAGCCAGGCAGGTTTTACCCACGTAGAGCTGATGCCTGTCATGGAACATCCTTTCTACGGTTCCTGGGGCTACCAGACCACGGGCTATTTCTCCCCCACCAGCCGCTACGGGACACCGCAGGACCTGATGCACCTTATCGATTGCTTCCACCGGAAGAATATCGCGGTGATTCTGGATTGGGTTCCGTCCCACTTCCCCGATGATAAATATGCGCTCAGTTTCTTCGATGGCACCTACCTTTACGAACACGCCGACCCGCGGAAAGGTATCCACCCGGATTGGAAGAGCGCCATCTTTAACTACGGTCGGAACGAGGTGTGGAGTTTCCTCATCAGCAGTGCGCTCTTCTGGCTGGACAAGTACCACGCGGACGGTTTACGCCTCGATGCCGTCGCCTCGATGCTCTATCTCGATTATTCCCGAAAGAACGGCGATTGGATTCCCAATAAACACGGCGGACCGGAAAATCTGGAGGCAATCGATTTCATCCAGAGGTTGAACCAGGAGGTCTACCGCAGTTTCCCGGATGTGCAGACCATCGCCGAAGAGTCTACTTCATGGTCGATGGTCTCCCGCCCGACCTACGTGGGTGGGCTGGGGTTCGGGATGAAATGGGATATGGGCTGGATGCACGATACGCTAAAATACATGTCCCTGGATACCGTACACCGCAAGTACCACCACAACCAGCTTTCCTTCCGTATGCTTTATGCCTTCCATGAGAATTTCGTCCTGCCGCTCTCGCACGACGAAGTGGTCTATGGTAAGTGCTCTCTTCTCAATAAGATGCCCGGTGATTACTGGCAGAAGTTCGCCAACCTGCGCTTGCTTTACGGGTATATGTATGGACAGTCAGGTAAGAAACTTCTCTTTATGGGCGGTGAGTTCGGGCAGTGGGATGAATGGCAACACGAAGCCCAGCTAGATTGGAGACTGCTGGGGTTTGATAGCCATCGCCAGCTCAAGCATTGGGTGACGGACCTGAACCGCGTCTACCGTCACGAGAAAGCGCTCCACGAGCAAGATTGTAATCCGGCCGGGTTCGAATGGATTGATTGTAATGATAGCGACCACAGTGTTATCAGCTTCCTGCGTAAAGGAAAAGCGAAGGATGATGTTGTAACAATCGTCTGCAATTTCACACCGGTGCCGCGTTTGCACTACCGGGTCGGAGTGCCACAGGGTGGCTGCTGGCAAGAGCTATTGAACAGCGACGCCCGGGAGTATGGAGGTTCGGGGATGGGTAACCTGGGCGGTCTTGAAGCCGACCATACAGCTTTTCACGGGCGTCCTTATTCCCTGGACCTGACTCTGCCGCCGCTTTCAGTCCTTTTCATGAAACCCGGAGAGAAATAATGGCACGCTATGTCTGTATCCACGGGCACTTCTACCAGCCCCCGCGCGAAAATGCGTGGCTGGAGGCCGTGGAAATGCAACCTTCCGCTTATCCTTACCACGACTGGAATGAGCGCATCGACGACGAGTGCTACTGGCCGAATTACGCTTCCCAGATTCTGGATGGTGAAGGCAGGGTAGAGCGTATCGTCAATAACTATTCTCGCATCAGCTTCGATTTCGGGCCGACTCTGCTCTCCTGGCTGGAAACATCCGCGCCGGAGACCTACCAGGGTATTCTGGCGGCGGACAAAGAAAGTCAGAAGCTGTTTTCCGGCCACGGTGGGGCAATCGCTTGCGGCTACAACCATATTATTCTGCCGCTGGCGAACCAGCGCGATAAACGCACCCAGCTACTGTGGGGTATCCGCGATTTCGAGCACCGGTTCGGGCGTGAACCGGAAGGAATGTGGTTGCCGGAGACAGCGGTTGACATCGAGAGCCTGGACATTATGGCAGAATTGGGCATCCGGTTCACCATCCTCGCTCCCCGCCAGGCGGCGCGCGTGCGGAGAGTCAGAGAGCGGACGTGGCAGAACGTCAGCGGCAGCCGTATCGACTCCACGGTGCCATACAGAATCGTTCTCCCCTCCGGCAGGAGACTGGCTGTCTTTTTCTATAATGGTCCTGTCGCACACGCGGTAGCTTTCCAGGGACTTTTGCAGAACGGGGAAAACTTTGCCCGCCGGCTCTTGGCGGGAGTCCCGGAAGATAGCAAACAGGCACAACTGGCACACATCGCCACCGATGGCGAAAGCTACGGTCATCACCACCGCTTTGGTGATATGGCACTGGCATACGCCTTGCATTTCATCGAGAAGCAAAAGCTGGCACACCTCACGAACTACGGTGAGTTCCTGGAACGACATCCGCCTACCAGCGAAGTCGAAGTTATCCCGAATACATCCTGGAGTTGCGCTCACGGTGTGGAACGCTGGCGGAGCGATTGCGGATGTGCCGACCACCAGCACTCCGGTTGGGACCAGAAGTGGCGTTTGCCTTTGAGGCAAGCCCTCGACTGGCTCCGGGATAAAATCGCGCCGGAATTTGAAAAGAAAGCTGGAGTTTACTTCAACGAACCCTGGGAGGCACGTGACGGCTATGTATCCGTAATCCTCGACCGCTCACCGCAGAGTCTCCAGCAATTCATCGATAAGCACGCCCGCCGTAAGCTCAAGACAGAAGAGACCATACAAATATTGAAACTGATGGAGCTACAGCGGCACGCCATGCTGATGTATACCAGTTGCGGCTGGTTTTACGATGACCTGGCGTGTATCGAGACGGTGCAGGCAATGCAGTACGCCGGACGTGTCGCTCAACTGTCGCAGGAGCTGTTCGGTGATGCCACGGAGACGACCTTTCTGGAACTGCTGGCGAGAGCGAAAAGCAACCGGCTGGAACACGGGGATGGCAGGCAGATTTACTCCCGCATGGTGAAACCGGATTTTATCGACCTGCAGAAGGTGGCCGCACACTATGCCGTCAGCTCTTTCTTTGAAACCCATGCGGATATGATACGGTTCTATTGTTACCAGGTCGGCACCAGTGATTTCCAGCAAATGAAATGCGGCGATAACCGCGTCAACCGGGGCAGAATTCGTGTCACCTCGGTTATTACTACAGAAGGTCAAGACCTGGATTTCATTGCTTTGCGCCGGCATGGTAGCACTATCACCGTCGGTATCAGGGAAATCACTGAACAGTCTGAGCGTGAAAAGCTGGCCGAAGAAATCAGTAATGCCTGCTCGCGTGATGATTCTAACTGGCTCGAGCGTATTCTTGACTCCCGGTTTTCCGGCGCTATCTTCACCATCGATTCGCTTTTTAAAGACACTCAGTACCGCGTTCTTGAGAGCACTCTGGACGCCACGCTGTCGGAGATAAAACACCTTTTTTACCCCGGGCTCCTGTCATATGCTTCGGTTGTGCCTGCGGTGGACGAGGCTCCCAGCCCCCTGCCTCAGCCCCTTCAGCCCCTTGCCGCATTACTTTTAAATCTCGACCTGCGGCGCGAGGTTACGTCAGAGAACATGGATAGCGCGGCGCTTCACCGGGCACTTCAGGATATTCGGTTGCTCGGGGCGGACCCTGATACCGAACGTCTCGGCTATCTCTTAAGCAGAAACCTGGCAAAGAAAATGGATGCCGTTCTTACCAGGCCGGAAGATACTGCGCTTATTCACCAGCTGACAGAGATGGTAAAACTGGCAAGGTCGACTTACTTACCGCTTAATCTTCACCGCGTACAATACCGATATTACGGGCTATTAAAGACGTTTCATCCTGATTTCAAGCGTAAAGCAATCTCAGGCGACGCCGTTGCTTCTGATTGGGTAAGTAAGTTTACCGCATTGGGAGAAGCGCTCCGGGTACAGGTGGATTGAGCCTACCCCGGACAGACTCGAAGCGACATCTCACTTCCGAGAAAACGTTCTTGACAATCTCTCCGTGACAATCTAATCTTGCAGTACAGGACGGGAGGGAAGCGAGAAATGAAAGCATCCAATCGCTTTTTGTTGGGTTTTGGTATCGCTATCGCGTTATTGGTTGTGGTTACGCTGGTGCTGGTGCTGACCGCGAAAAACGATATATCCATGCGTCCGGAAAACACACCTGAAGGCACGGTTCAGAGGTTCTTACTGGCGGTACAGGATAAAGATTACCCGAAAGCCTTTAGCTACCTGCGCATCGTTGAAAACAACCGTACGCTCTCCTACGACGACTGGGTGATTTCCGTTAGACCTCCTTCGCAATCCCTGCAAAGAGCCTGGAAAGCCACGCTCGGCGAAATCAGGGTCACGGGCAATAAAGCAACGGTGGAAGTGATGATGGACATTTTCCGGCCGGGCGGTCCCTTTGAGAATCCAGTAGATGTGCAGACCATCCTGTTCCAGCTTGAGAAAACCGATGAGGCATGGTTTATTACACAACGTCCCTCATTATTCTGGTTGTATTAACGGAGAAAGAAGATGAGTACAACGCGGCGCATTTATTTTTACCTGGTGACGCTGGTGGCGCTGGGCATTTTTACCTCCGGCGTGGGTCAACTACTCACGCTCTTGTTCGATATGACCATTAAAAGCGGCTATCTTGCCCAGACACAAAGAGTGGTCTTCGACCGCCAGCTGTTCAGTCTCGGGCTGGCAATGATAGCAATAGCGGGACCGCTCTGGTTTTTCTTCTGGCGCTCCATCCAGCGGCGCGTGACCGGTAACGGAGAAGAGACCGGCGCCTCGATGCGTAAATTTTTCCTTAACCTGGTGCTGGTCGGTACCGCCATTACCGCCATCTCCACCGCCAGCGAGTTTCTCAAATGGCTGATGGCAGGTGCGCGTCTGCCCAACTTTTCTTCCGGCACCGTGGCAATTTTCATCGTGACCGTCCTTATCTGGTTTTATCACTACCGTGTATCGGAGACAGAGGGCTATCCCCTGCCGCCTGCCCGGACTTTCCGCCGCTGGTACGTTTACATTCTTTCTGGCTTCGGACTGGTCTGGTTGAGTGTTGGAGTGGTACAACTCATCAGTAGCGCTGTCCTCGTTTTGCCGGTCTGGGGAGATACGCTCGTGCGGGGGCAGTTCTGGAACGATTCATCCCGTAATGGCATCACATTTATTCTACTCGGCGGCGCGGCGTGGTACTTCCACTGGTTCCGCATGGCAAAAGGTGATTTCGAGTCCACCCTGCGCCAGGTCTATTTTTACGTGCTGGCGATATCCGGGGGCTTCATTGCGGCACTGGTTGCCCTCACTACCACTTTATACCGTATCCTTGTCTGGCTGTTCGGGGGCGTCACGGTTTCTGCAGGCAGGCATTTTCAGTTTATAGGTTGGACAATCGTCACACTGGTTGTAGGCATCGCTATCTGGGTATTTCACCGTCAAGTGGCAGAGGAGGAGGAAATCCGGTCGCAGGAACGTCATATTTCTGCGCAACGTGTCCACGTCTATCTTATGTCATTTATCGGGCTAACGACTCTCGTAGCAGGGCTTATTATCCTTTTCGGAATTCTCATTACTCTCATCAACAGCGCCATCACTCCGCCGGTTGCCGCCGGGACCGGTTCGTGGCAGGACCCGCTCAGCATGTGTATTGCGCTGTTGTTGGTCGGCACGCCATTGTGGCTGTATTACTGGGGAAAAATCCTGCGGCGCGTGGAGACCGGCAATGTCAACGAGCGGCGGGCGCGCTCGCGGCGCATTTATCTTTACGTGGTCGTGGGAGCATCTGTTATCGCTTTAGCCGCCGACCTGGTGAACATCGTCTACCAGATTCTCATCGGCATATTGCAGGGAGACATCGGTACGCGGTTCCTGCGTGAGAGCCGCTGGAGTTGGCAGACCCTGATTGTCGCTGTTCCACTGCTCTGGTACCACTGGCAAATCATCCGCACCGACCAGAAGCGCGGGGCAGAGGCGGTGGTGACACAGAAAAAGGTGACACTCCTTACCAGCGACCGCAGCGGAGAACTCGCTGACCGTATCGGGAAAAGGCTTGGTTATAAAATCAGGGTATTGTACACGGCAGGAGAAACTGCGTCTGTTTCCGATGAGGAGCTAGCCCGGCTGGCCAATGAAGTCGAAGGGTCTCCCGAGAAAAACGTGATGCTCCTGGTGACGGGAGACAGGATTCTGGCGCTCCCCTACCAGGAAAAGTAGGACATTTCATCGTGTGCTATTACAGACGTATTAAATAATGATGATTCATTTGTCTTTGATTATATGAAAGCGCTGCGGTACCGCCTACAATGGAGGTGCCAGAAAACGATGAAGGAGGCACCGCAGCATGAAATATTATATCGGATGTGACGCCCACA
>JAUYDN010000146.1 GCA_030691775.1 Dehalococcoidia bacterium | reverse complement strand
CTTCGGTTTTCAGCAAGCCGGAAATGGCTTTGAGCGTGGTGCTCTTGCCCGCGCCGTTAGCGCCCAGCAAAGCGACGATACTGCCATCGTCAACCTTCAAAGAAACACCGTGCAAGACGCGGATGACGTTGAGATATGCAACCTCGATATTATTCAGTTTCAGCATAACGTTCAGCTATCAGCCCCTGTTTAGAATTTAGATTCCAGCCTACGCTGGAACAAGGTTTAGAGTTTCTCCGGGTGGTTCCGGGGAGGGGCTTCGGCAATAAGCCCCTCCCCACCCCCGCTACAGGCGATCTGAAGTCGTTTTCACTTTTTCAGGGGGTTCCACTGGAAGCGGTTCCCCGTTATGTCACCAATTGAAGTAGTTACTTGGCATACTGGATAAGCGGTGCTTCTACCCATCCGGTAACCGGTACGAGCTTTCCTTTTTGTACCTGGATGACACGTACCGACTTGGACAACCGGTTATCGCCGGGTGTGTACGTCACCGGTCCATGTAGACCGCCCACATCAAAGTTCTTGAGCTTTTTGAAACCCTGCTCTTCGACAATCTGCGGTGTGAGCTTATCGGCGCCGGCGTTTTTCACAGCGAGTCTCAAGATTTCCGCCGCTATCAGGCTCTGCGCCCAGGACACGATGTAGTCAGCGTTGCCCTCGTACTTGGGATGGTTCTTGCGGACATACTCGGTCATTTTAGCCATCCCCGGAACGTTTTCGCCCCACTGGACTGTAGGATAAACGCCGTAGACTCCCTCGACCACGTCGGCACCCCCCAGGTCGACCAGCGCCTTGGTGATGCCGGCATGCCCGGATGCGATGGTGATGCCCGGATACATGCCCAGTTCCTTGGCGTTCTTAATAATGACGGATGTAGGCGCCGGTGTGCTGGAAATGTAGAGGACATCCGGGTTCTTGGACTTTATTTCAGTGAGAGAGGCAATCTCGGAACTGGTGGTAGCGGCATGTTCTTTGATAATCACCAGTTCGATGCCTAACTCTACCGCTTTAGCTTCAGCCGCTTTCTTGGCGGCGGCTCCGGTGGAGTTGTTCAGCAGGTGCAATGCCATCCTCGGTTTGCGGCTCTTGTCTTTCCATATGTTGCTCATGTAGTACTTGGCGAAAGCCGCCCAGTCATCGCCGTAGTCCGGTGTCTGTCCATAGATACGTTGCGGCGGTTGCGTGAGGTTGGATGCGCTGAAGGCTACAATGCCGGGGAACGATGCCCGGTTGGCGTTCTCCATCATCGCTGTCATCATGGCGGAAGATGCGGTAGTGAAGAACAGGTAGCCTTCGTCGATGAAACGCTTGACGATAGTTGTCGCCTTGGCGGCATCGTAGCCGTCGTCGAGTGCCAGCGCTTCGATTTTGTGTCCGTCTATGCCACCAAGCTCATTGTTGATATACTCGATGGCGTCAAGGTTTCCCGCGCCCATCGGGTTGCCTTTCTCGGCGGCTACCCCGGTGAGTGGATTGGTCATGCCAATCTTGAGGGTTTTCTTCCCGGGGTCAACGGCCGGCGCCGCCGATTTGCACGCGCCCAACAGCGTGGCAATCAGCACCACACTGAGGACCATGCTTAGAATTAGCTTTGTTCCTTTCATTAGATTCCTCCGTTTATTTTTTGGTCTTTTCGACCTGATATCCCATACCCTGCGAATCAAGCCGCCATAGCAGGTACCTCCTTGCTTTCAATACGAGAAGGGCCAGAGGCGGTAAGCCGCCTTGAATAACTGCCAGCGGTGTGCCAGCCCGCGCGGCTCCAGAATTAAAAACAGGATGATGGTGAGGCCAAATATCATTGGCGAGATGCCCGAGGCGAACCCGCCTGGCAGGATTTTGGTCCCCTCGAGAAACGGCACCAGTCCATGGGTCAGCACCTGGTCAAGCAGGCGGATGAAAATAACGCCCAGTATGGGACCCAACGTTGTGCCCAGACCGCCGATAATTATCATCCCGATGTACAGTATCGAGTCCTTCAGGCTGAAGGCTTCATGGCTGATGGACCCGCTCCAGTGAGCGAACAACGACCCGGCAATGCCCGCCATGAAACAGCCGATGAAGAAAGCCATGAGTTTGTAACGGAAGAGGTTGATACCCATCACCTCAGCCGCCAGGTCATTGTCCCTGATGGCAACGAAGGCACGTCCTACCCGGGTCCTTGCCAGGTTCCTGGCAAAGTAGATGCATAAAGCTACCACACCCATGATAAGAAAGAACTGGCTGGCTTCGCTTTTGAAGGTGATACCGGCAATGGATGCGTATGGAGCACTGATTCCCATGAACCCCCCGGTAACATTATCCCAATGAGTAATTACCCAGATGATGATGAACTGGGCGGCAATGGTCGAGATTGCCAGGTAGAAACCTTTGACCCGCAAAGACGGGATGCCGAAGAGCATACCTATCAAACCGGCAGTGAGTCCGCTACCAAGGAGCCCGACGATAAACGGCAGTCCCAAACCCCCGGGATTCCCGGAAGCTGGACCGGTCAGTATTGCTGAGGTATATGCGCCAACAGCCACGAAGCCGGCGTGCCCGATGGAGAGCTGACCGCAGTAACCGGTTAAAATATTGAGTCCTGTCACCGCGATGAGCGTAATTCCAATCAGGTTGACTACACCCAACCAACTTTTAGAGAGCCACAGCGGCGACATGAGCAGGAGGATGATAAACGCAACAAGCAGGAACTTCTGCGTACGGGTGCGGAAGATGGTCGTATCCTCCGCATAGCTGTAGTTACGAGTACCAGCCGGTAAGTCCACGCTTTATATCCTCTCTATCCGTTCCTCGCCCAGGAGGCCGTATGGTCTGATAAACATGACAATGATAATGACGATGAATGGAATAATTTCCTTGAGTCCTTCCCATACGCCCAGACGGGTAAGATAGGTATCGCCAAGATTTTCCGCCAGCCCGATTATGGGTCCAGCCAACATTGCGCCGAGGAATGAATCGAGGCCGCCTAGAATCACTACCGAAAAGGATTTGAGACCGGTCTCCACCAGTCCCATTGTCACGCCGCCGATGCTTGACATCAGTACCCCACCCACCGCCGCCAGGACACAGGCAAACATCCAGGACTGCGAGAATATCCGCGTCACGGGAATACCGCAAGCCTGCACGGCTTTCTGGTCATCGGCGGTGGCACGCATGGCGATACCCATCCGGCTATAGCGGAAATATAAGGTTAGCAAGACGAAGAGCGCCAGTGAAATCACCGTTGCCCACAGGTATGGTTGAGTGACTACCGCCGGTCCGAAATGGACCGGTTCGGGCGGGAACAATTTCGCTAGTGACGAATCCGAGAATCCTGCCACACTGGTGGGCCAGGCGAAAACGACCAGGCCCCGGATAAAGTACGCCAGTCCCAGAGTTACGGTAATGAGCGAGAGAATAGGTTGGGCAATGAGCGGTCTTAAAATAATGCGCTCGATGACCCAGCCCAGAAACAGGGCGAAGATGATGACGATAATAAAACCCAGCCAGGGTGGCAATCCCCGCTGGACGATTACCCAATAAGTGAACCATGACGAAAGAAG
>JAUYDN010000132.1 GCA_030691775.1 Dehalococcoidia bacterium | reverse complement strand
TCGCCGGGCGATTTCGAGGCGGTGGCACTTATCGCCAGAGAAATCCGTAACCCTGTTATCTGCGTGCTTACCCACGCGGTGCTGGATGCCGTCGACCAGAGCTGGGAGGCGGTGAAGAAGGCAAAGCGTCCCCGTATCCACATCGTGCTTTCATCTTCTGATATTCACCTTTTCTATCAGCTCCGGAAGAACCGGGACGAAATCGTCCAGATGTCCACGCAAACTGTGGCGCGTGCCCGCAAGCTCTGTGACGATGTGGAGTTTTCCGCGATGGATGCCAGCCGCACCGAGCCGGAATTTATTTACCGGCTGTTACAGGCTACAATAGCCGCCGGCGCTACCACTGTCAATATCCCGGATACCGTGGGCTATGCCATGCCGGAGCAATTCGGAGACTTAATCGATGGTGTTTTCAAGAATGTAAGCAATATCCACAAAGCCGTCGTCAGCGTACACTGCCATAACGACCTCGGGCTGGCAGTGGCAAATAGCCTCGAGGCGTTAAAACACGGCGCCCGGCAGGTGGAAGGTACCATCAACGGTATCGGGGAGAGAGCGGGCAATGCCTCGCTTGAAGAAATTATCATGGCGCTCAAGACCCGTTCGGATTATTACAATCTAACGACCGGTATCGATACCACGCAGATTTACAAAACAAGCCGCCTGGTAAGTGAGCTGACGGGGTTCACTGTCCAGCCTAACAAGGCAATTATCGGGGCTAATGCCTTCCGGCACTCCTCAGGCCTGCATATCGACGGTCTTATCAAAGATTCCAAGACATACGAGATTATGGACCCGCGCAGTATCGGCATCCCTGGAAGCAGTCTGGTACTGGGCAAGACCAGCGGACGGCACGCTTTTAAAGAACGGCTGGCGGAGCTGGGTTACGACCTGCCCGAGGAAGGATTTAACCGTGCCTTCGCGGCTTTTAAAGAGCTCGCGGATAAGAAAAAGGACGTTACCGACCGCGATATTGAGTCACTGGTCGCAGAAGACAAACGGCTTATCGCCGAGACCTACCACCTGGACCGCATTCAGGTGACGTGCGGTGACCGCGGCATTCCCACCGCGGCTGTGAGCCTTGCCGCGCCCGATGGAAAAATCAAATCGGATTCAGCGATTGGCACGGGCCCGGTAGACGCTACCTGCAAAGCCATCGATAAAATCATCAAGATACCAGGTGTCAAACTCACCGAGTTTACTGTGAAATCGGTCACGGAGGGCATCGATGCTATCGGGGAGGTGCTCATTCGCGTGGAGAGCGATGGCATCACCTACACCGGCCGTGGCGCGGATACGGATATTATCGTTGCCAGCGCCAAAGCGTACGTAAACGCGCTGAACCGGGTAGTTGCCGCGCGTAAGGTGCGTGCGAAAGCGAAACAGGCGGTGAGAAAATAAGGTGCCGGAGCAACTGGAGATGGCACTCAGGCTGTTACTCGCTGCCATACTCAGCGCTATTATAGGTTTTCAGCGGGAACGTGCCGGCAAACCGGCGGGTGTCCGTACCCTGGGACTTATCGGGCTGGGCTCGGCGCTTTTTGCCGTGATTTCGGCTACCGGCTTCAAAGAAGCCGACCTTTCACGTATCGCGGCGGGGGTGGTCACCGGCATCGGTTTTCTGGGTGCGGGCGCCATTCTCCGCCGGCACGATGGCGTTGAAGGATTGACGACAGCGGCGGCAATCTGGGTGACGGCCGGTATCGGTATGGCGGCCGGGGCGGGACTATACCTGTTCGCGGTGGTGGTTACAGTTATCGTAATATTGATTCTCTTGATTCCTCACATACCGCCACCCATCACTCCACCAGGCACAGGAAAGGAATAGGATATGAATCTGGCGGAAAAATTGCTCGCCGCGCACTCCGGTAAGAAGTCGGTTACGCCCGGCGAGTTCATCAACGTGCGGGCTGATATGGTGCTTTCCAATGATATTACCGCGCCTATTGCCATCCGCGAGTTTAAACGTATCGGTGTGAAAAAGGTTTTCGACCCCAAAAAAATTGTCATGGTTGCCGACCATTACGTACCGAATAAGGACATCCCGTCCGCGGAACAGACGAAAATTATGCGCGACTTTGCCCGGGAGCAGGGGATTATTTACTTCGATGTCGGGCTGATGGGTGTGGAGCACTGTCTTCTGCCGGAGCAGGGACTAGTAGTGCCGGGGGATGTCGTCGTTGGCGCGGATTCACATACCTGCACCTACGGGGCGCTGGGAGCATTTGCCACGGGTATGGGCAGTACCGATATTGCGGCGGCAATGGCGACCGGTGACATCTGGATGAAGGTGCCACACTCCATCAAGTTCGTTTACCACGGCAAACTGCCGAAATGGGTGGGTGGCAAAGACCTCATTTTGTTCACTATCGGGCAAATTGGTGTCGACGGCGCGCTCTACGCGGCGATGGAGTTCACCGGCGAGGCAATCGATGAGCTATCTATGGACGGTCGCTTCACGATGGCGAACATGGCAGTTGAAGCCGGAGGTAAGGCGGGCTTGTTCCACGTCGATAAGAAGACTCTGGATTACGTAATAGGGCGTTCAACCAGACCGCATACCGTCTTTGAACCGGATAAGGACGCTGTTTACACGCAGGTCTACGAGTGGGATGTGTCTAAAATGGAGCCGCAGGTTTCCCTGCCCCACCTCCCTTCCAATGCGAAGCCGGTCAGTAAGCTGGGCAACATTACCATCGACCAGGCAGTCATCGGCAGTTGCACCAACGGGCGCCTGAGCGATTTACGTATTGCGGCAGAGATTCTCAAGGGCAGAAAGGTCGCCCCGAACGTGCGTTGTATCATCATCCCGGGCACCCAGCAAATCTGGCTGGACGCCATGCACGAGGGCTTGTTCGATATCTTCATAAATGCCGGCGCCGTGGTGAGCACACCGACCTGCGGACCGTGCCTCGGGGGGTATATGGGTATTCTGGCGGGTGGAGAGCGGTGTGTCTCTACCACCAACCGCAACTTCGTCGGGCGGATGGGCAGTCCGAAGAGCGAGGTCTACCTGGCAAGCCCGGCAGTAGCTGCCGCAAGCGCGGTAGCGGGAAGAATAGCGGGACCGGACGCGTTAGATTAAGTAACAAAAATCAAGGTTCAAGTACCAAGGAATCATTAAGAATTAAAGGTTAGAATTTGTTTGATACTTGTTACTTGATACTTGAATTTTTAGACCGGAGGTCTACTTATGGCTGTGAAATTCAAGAAATCCTGGACGGAAAAACTGAACGATGATAAGGACTTACCCAGGGTTATTGAAATCACGGAGACAATGAGCCAGCGCTGGGGCAAGGGTACCTGCGTCATTCCTGCGCCCCGGGAAGTGAATGAAATTATGAGGCTGGTTCCTCAAGGCAGGCTCATTACTATCAACCAGATACGAGAAATCCTCGCGAAAAAGCACAAAACAAACATCGCCTGACCAATAACCACCGGCATTTTCGCCGGGATAGCGGCTCGTGCAGCCGCGGAAGCCGCCGCCGGAAGCGTAAAGGACATTACGCCCTACTGGCGCATGCTGAAGACAGGCGGGGAGCTTAACCCCAAATACCCGGGTGGGGTGGAGGCACAGACAACCCTGTTACAGAAAGAAGGGCACACCATTATCTCCGGCAAGGGCAAAAAGTCCCCCACCGTGAAAGACTACGAGAAGAAGCTGGTGGAGGTGTAATGTGTGACCGCTATCGTTCTACTACATGCATTACCCTCATTCCAGCCCCATATCGGAGCACAGGGTAATCTCCGGCGGGAATCGCGAAAAGGAAGGAAACCTAAAAGAGCCGTTATAAGAAAAACCAATGCCCCAACCACTACCCTGTCATTCCAGCGCAGGCTGGAATCCAGAAGAAAGGGAGAACACATTAAGGAGCCGTTATTCGAAGCACAGTGCCTACACGGGCTACTTTGTCATTCCAGCGCAGGCTGGAATCCAGATAGATGAAAACGTACTATGTTTATATTATGGCCAGCAAACGAAACGGTACTCTATACATCGGCGTTACCAATGACCTCATCCGAAGGGTGTATGAACACAAGAATGATTTAATACAGGGGTTCACGAAAAAATATGGAGTGCACACGTTAGTGTGGTTTGACCAGTGTGATGATGTGGCTGTAGTGATTCAACGTGAGAAACAAATAAAAGCCTGGCAGAGGAAGTGGAAACTGAGGTTAATAGAAGAGAAGAACCCCGATTGGAAGGACCTGTATGAGGAGCTCGTGTAGGACTGGATTCCAGCCGGAGTTTACCCCATACACCGATAAGGGGCTGGAATGACAAAAGTGTGTTGGGGCAAAAACGAATACGACTTCGTTCTCAAGGATTATGAAAAGAGGCTGATGGAAGTGTAAGGATGGACAATTTTGAAGAAATTATTTCACAGATGCCCAGACTACTTATGGGATTAAAAGGTAGATCGTTAGTAGACAGGCTGGATGTATCTAAGAACGAGATTAAAGGTATTTATGTATTTTACGAGAATGATAATCCGATTTATGTAGGTCGCTCGAAAAACATCAGAAATCGCTTAGATCAACATTGTAGAAACAGTTCTGACCACAATAGTGCACCATTTGCGTTTAACTTGGCAAAGGAAAAATACGGGTTGAAATTCGATAAGACAGACGGAATGAGTCGCAAACAACTATCAACACTTCCCGCATTTGATAAGCTTTTCACATTGGAAAAAGAAAGGGTCTCCAGGATGAAAATTAGGTACATTGAAGTACCGGACCCGCACGTTCAGACTATTTTTGAAGTCTATGTAGCACTTATGCTTGAAACTACAAAATATAACGATTTTGACACCCATTAGCAATAATCCGTAATGCCCAGAGGCCGCATTAATGAGGTGAATGACAGGAAATGAAAATAAGTGAAATATCTATTCAAGTGTTTGGAGCATTACTTGCTATTCTCGTAGGTTTGGTTGTGGCAATAATTACGAACATTCTTGACCGCAAAACAAGAGAAAAAGAACGAGAAGAAGCATCAAGACAACTATTGGTGAAAGCTGCCAGTGCCATTCTTGCTGAGGTGGAGTTTAATTTGGGAATAGCTAAAACTCCATTCCTCGGCAGATTGATACCTTTTATTACGACTGTATTTAACACATTTCAAGGTGATATTAAGAATCTACCGAATGGATTACAGGTAACTATATTCGGAACTTACCAAAAGTTAGTTGAGGCCAATGGGATTATACAAACAGATCTTCACAAAGTTGCTTGGGGTGGTGGATACTTGGATAATGTTTACAAAGATAAGTGTAAGGAAATTATCGGGAGTGCAGAGCAGACCAAAACGCAATTGGGTAAGTGGTTAAATGACGACCGAGCCAACCTTAAAAAAGTGAGGATATGAAATATCTGGTTGTTTTTGAAAAATCCAACCGCAACTATTCGGCATATTCCCCGGATTTACCCGGTTGTATTGCAACGGGAAAAACTTCGCAAGAGGTGGAAAAGAACATCAGAGCGGCAATGACGCTCCACCTGGAAGGCATGAGAGAGGATGGCATCATACCACCTGAGCCAACTTCGTTTACTGAACTGGTGGAAGTGTAAGGAGCACTCACATGTTCAAAGGCACGGCACATAAATACGGCGCTAATGTGGATACGGATGCAATCATCCCCGCCCGCTATCTCAACACCTCGGACCCTGCGGAGCTGGCAAAACACTGCATGGAGGACATCGACCTCGATTTTGTGAAGCGGGTGAAGAAGGGTGATATAATAGTGGCAACAACCAACTTCGGGTGCGGGTCTTCACGGGAACATGCCCCTATAGCTATCAAAGCTTCAGGGATTTCCTGCGTTATTGCTAAAAGTTTCGCGCGCATCTTTTTCCGTAACGCCATTAACATCGGCTTGCCTCTG
>JAUYDN010000122.1 GCA_030691775.1 Dehalococcoidia bacterium | reverse complement strand
CCAATTACCAACTGCCAACTACTACTCAGAGCATAAACATGTTTGCATAAGACGATTTGTGGTGGGTTACGTCCTCTCGAAATCTGAAAGCCGACACCCCTTGAAACCGGACTAACCCACCCTACAAGATGTAATCTACTTAATGCTCTGCGTAATAACAAACAATTTCTAATATTCGAAGCACAACCACATAACCATGATACATCTTCGTAGGAGCGACCCTTGAGGTCGCCCACAAAGAGTAGGGTGGGTTAGTCGAGAGTAACGAGACGTAACCCACCAGAAAACCCAGATGGTAACGGTGGGTTTCACCTACCCTACAAACTACTGATGAAATTGTAATTTCTTGGTTTTCTCCAAAAGTTTAATGAGACAAGCTCCTTGAGGTCGCCCACAAAGGGCGAGGGCGAGGTCGAGCCTCGCCCCTACATATATTTCACCACTTATTGACTAACTCCCCCAATCAAGAGTAGGATAATGGACGAAAGTTATATCACAAAGGAGAGAATAATGAGCACCGCTGTTCTACCTGTAGTCAACACCAATGCGGGCAAAGTGGAAGGATATTATAGAGACGGACTCTTTGTTTTCAAGGGCATTCCATACGCGGCGCCGCCAGCCGGAGAGAACCGGTGGTTGCCGCCGCAACCGGTCAAACCGTGGTCGGGCGTCCGAGATGCAAAGAATTTCGGTGCTATCTGCCCGCAAAACGAGCAACAGATTCAAATCATCCGTGCTCTACAACCGGAGCCACAGAGCGAGGACTGCCTCTTCCTTAATCTCTGGACGCCGGGTCTCGATGACGCCAGGCACCCGGTCATGGTCTGGATTCACGGCGGCGGCTTCGCGCAGGGTTCCGGCTCCAGCGTGGGCTACAACGGTAGAAAGCTCGCCACACGTGGTAATACCGTTATCGTTACCATCAACTACCGGCTCGGCACGCTCGGTTTCTGGAATCTGAACGAGGTCACCGGCGGCAAAATCCCGGCAAAAGGCAACGAAGGTTTGCTCGACCAGATTGCCGCCCTCGAGTGGGTAAGGAACAATATCTCGTCTTTCGGGGGTGACCCTAATAATGTGACCATTTTCGGCGAGTCCGCAGGCGGGATGAGCTGTGGTTGTTTACTTGCCATGCCGCGGGCGCGTGGTCTTTTCCACCGTGCCATTCCGCAGAGCGGCGCCGCCAGCACGGCAACGCCATTGACCAATGCTAGAGAAATATCGGAGCTGTTCTTGCAGACCCTGGGTATCGAAGCGGATGACGTCAAGGCATTACGGGCTTTGACTCCCGTCCAGCTACTGGCTGCTCACCGGCAGTTCGTTCTGAAATTACCCACTATTAACCCGAAGCTCGGCACCATGCCCTTCCAGCCGGTTATCGATGGCAAAGAATTACCAACGGTGCCGCTGGCGGAAATCAAGAAGGGTGCCTCTACAGATATTCCCGTGCTCGTTGGCTCAACACTGAACGAGTGGGGCTTGTTCACATTGATGGACCCGGATATCGGCACCCTCTCCGAGCCGCACCTGGTGGCAAGATTACGCCGGTTCGTCCCCACGGACTATATTTCCGGTCTGATTGATGCCTACCGCAAAGCCCGGGAAAAGCGCGGGCAACCAACCACACCCGGGGATATTTTCACCGCCATCCAGACCGACCGCATCTTCCGCCTGCCGGCGATACGCCTGGCGGAGGCAAAGCACAAGAAACCGGCTTTCCACTATATTTTCACCTGGCAATCGCCAGCGCTGGGCGGTAAACTGGGCAGTTGCCACGCCATCGATGTCGGCATTGTCTGGGGTTCATACGAAAAGAACTTCTGCGGAGAAGGACCCGCAATGGACGCGCTCTCCGCGAAGGTCCAGGATGGGTGGCTCGCTTTTGCCCGCCACGGCGACCCTTCCTCTGAGAGCCTGGGGAAATGGCCCCCTTACAGCGCCAACCGCGAGACGATGTTACTGGGGGAGAAGTGCGAGCTGGAGAATGACCCATTCGGCGAGGAGCGCAAAGCCTGGGAGGCTATTCCGGAGGGGGCGGAAGGGAGATTGTAAGGAAAACAGTTTGATTAAACCTCAATCTTAACGAGCTCTTCTTCTTTCTCTGTCTTCAGAGGCATATTAAGCATGTCCTCAGCACCGATTTTGAGTGACTCGAGCAGTTTTTTCTTTGTCCGTTCTTGAGCATTGACACCTGGTAAATCGACCAGCCAGCCAATCCACCAGTTGCCGCTTTTCTTGATAACTGCACGAAACTCCATCTCTTTGCCCCCTTTATCTGGTAAAAGGCAACTGCAAATCCCTGCAAATTTTTCTCGCCAGTTCGTCGACTATTTCAGTGTGTCTTGGAATCTCAGTCCTGAGCCTACCCCTCTGATAAATACTGTGCTTTCGGCCTTCTCTGGCGAGAAAAGCTCCGTTACCTGTTAAATACTTGATAAGCTCCCGTCTCTTCACCTGTAGGTCTTCTCTCGATGTGTTGTCATTATACAGCAAAACGCCTCACCGATGTAGAATCCGGCATGCCTATGCTATTGACAATTCGCTTATTAAACATAACAATAGAATACTGGTGCAAAGCGCTTATAGAACAGACGTTCAGTGCTATGGAGGTCTCACTTGAAAGGTAAATTTGGGTACCTGTTAGCTATTGGTATCATCGTTGTTCTCGTGCTGGCAATCGGCGGTACAATCTGGGGCACGTACAACTCCCTGGTCACAAAATCGCAGGCGATCGACGGGCAGTGGGCACAGGTGGAGACACAGTACCAGCGGCGGTATGACCTCGTCCCCAACCTGGTCAATTCCGTGAAGGGCATCATGGCGCAGGAACAAAAGGTTTTCAGCGATATATCGAATGCCCGCACCAGGTACGGTCAGGCAACCACCACCAACGAAAAGGCGGTCGCCGGCAGTGAGCTTGAAATTACGCTGGGCAGATTACTCGTCATCATGGAAAATTACCCGCAACTGCGCTCCATCGAGGCGGTCACCAACTTCATGGACGAGCTGGCCGGCACCGAAAACCGTATCAGCATCGAGCGCCGCAGGTACAACGAGCTGGTGCGCGATTACAACACCGCCATCAAAACCTTCCCGCGCAATATGCTCGCCGGGATGTTCGGCTTCACCAGCCGCGATTATTTTATGTCTGTCTCCGGCGCTGACAAAGCCCCGAAGGTGGAGTTTTAGTGTTTAGTTGCATAAACTCTTTTACATCACCCTCCCCTTTGAAAAAGAGGTGTTGCCTTACATGTCATTCTGAGTCCCGATTTTATCGTTCCGATAAAATCGGGAGAACGAAGAATCTCCCAGCCTACTGAGCAGGCACGGAGACCCTTCCCTCGATTATCATCGGGGTCAGGGTGACAAACAGGGGCACTTTTAGGGTAAATACAAAAAGGGGATAAACGGGGATTTCCAAGCTCAAAATCCCTCTAAATCTCCCCGCATCAAACGGGGCAGGCTCTGTTAAAAAGGAGAGGTTACACTGAAAACGCATGATAATTTGCACAACCTTTTACCGGTGAAAAATCTTTGGCTGTTTATTATCCTCGTTCTGGCTGTATTGGGGTTCACAGCGAGCACCGCCCTCGCCCAGACCTTCCCCAAGCCTGTAGGTCTCGTCAACGACTTCGCCAACCTGCTCCCGGACCCTGCAGAACGGCAACTGGAAGCCCGTCTCGTCCAGCTTGAGAAAGACACCACGGCGGAAGTAGCGGTAGTCACCATCATCAGCCTCGAAGGTGAAAGCATGGAGCTATACGCCGACGGGCTGTTCAACGCGTGGGGTATCGGCAAGGATGAGAAGGACAACGGCGTCCTGTTTATTATAGCGCTGGTTGAGCACGAGATGCGTATCGAAGTCGGTTACGGGCTGGAACCGGTGATTACCGATGGCAGAGCCGGTCGCATTCTCGATAGAGAGGTCGTGCCCCGTTTCAAAGAAGGCGATTACGAGCAGGGCATCGTCAGCGGCGTGGCGGCAATCGCGGACTACATCCGTAACGGCACCCCGGCCAGCTTTCCGGAAGAAAATCCGGTGGGTAACCTGATAAATGGTTCGGAAATACCCGTCTGGCTCCTCATCGTCCTCGGTATCATTACCATATACATGATGGGCTTTATGGCGCGGTCGAAGAGCATCTGGCTGGGTGGCACCTGGGGACTGGTGGTCGGTACGATACTGGGTCTTGTGCTCGGTAGCCTGGCCGCCCTCATCCTGCTTCCCATCGGTTCGACCGTGCTTGGCTTGCTCCTCGATTGGATATTGTCCCGCAACTACCGCAACCGCAGTTCGGGCGGTCAACCTACAAACTGGGGGAGGACGTGGGGTGGTTTTAGCGGGTACGGGGGTGGCGGTCACTCAAGCGGTTTCGGGGGATTCGGAGGCGGAAGCTCGGGGGGCGGCGGTGCCGGCAGGCGGTGGTAACTCGTGCCTTAGCCTATCTGCAATGCTATTTACGTCTGCTCTCACAACAGGTGTTCTCTTTGTTCCATTCCCGGGCTTTTCCAGCAGGGTGCTGAAAAACTCTTCGGCGCTCGTCTCCCCCTTTCGCAAAGGGGGACACAAGGGGGGTTTTCCAGGCTTAAAAACCCTCACAATCTCCCCCGTATCTTGTACGGGGCAGGCTCTTTACGAAAGGGAGAGGAAGGACGGTTAGCCCCTTCTTCATCAACCTGCTAGAATATCGGCTCTCCCTTCGGACCACCTGCCTTTGTTTCATAGGGTAAACCTATTCCGCCGAGCCCTGAAGAAGCAGTCGCCACCGCGCTTAATGAGTGCTTCAAGGGAACTTGCGACCTGAAAGAATCCGTTTAAACGGCGGCACTCTTTCTACGCCGGTCCATGATGTGCTGAATAGTCATTAGCGGATGACGGTATAGCATCCGTGGACCCGCAAACCGCATTACCACCCTGATTTTTTCCCGC
>JAUYDN010000093.1 GCA_030691775.1 Dehalococcoidia bacterium | reverse complement strand
GTGGCAATCTAACGCTTTATAAAACCCTATTTTTAACCAGAGATTGCTTCGCCTGAGTTTACCCTGAACGAAGTTGAAGGGCTCGCAAAGACAGGTTGTTTTGAACGATGACTCAACATTTATTCTGACGCTTGTATTAGTTCCCATCTTAAGTATCTTCATAGAACGTCAATCAACATTTAATGAGAAGTATTTAGTGCTCTACGTAAATAATTAACAGGGTCAAGCCGCCGCAAATATAGGAAGTATCCGAATTCCGATGCTCAAGTAACAGGTCCCCCCGTTTTCCCCTGTTTACGAAAAGCAGGAGGAGCAGACTATTGTGCCGCGTTAAAGAAGCTTTTGCGGATTGGCATTCTGTTTTTCAGTTTCCAACCAACTTCCGGTTGTCAACCAACGATGCCTGCATTTGTTGACCCTCTTTTTCATTCCACGTATAATTAAGATTGTAGTACGAGCGCTGACTATCACGAACGGACTCAGACTCAATCCCCCGGAAAGTGAAATCTGTCAGCGTTGTTTATAGTTAACATGCAAATAAATGTCGCGCAGTTTCTGAAATCACCCCAGGGTACCAGCCGGGTCGTCGCTATCGATGATATGTATGATGACGGTACCGGTCCCGTACCTGTCCGCGGCGAGCTGACGTTCACCAGTATCGACCAGCGCATCCTTGTCCAGGGCAGGCTTACCATCGAGCTACAGTTCGTTTGCGGACGTTGTCTCAAACCGTTCCCCTGCAAGCTCAATATGGATATCGAAGAGGAGTACCAACCGACCGTAGATATCAATACGGGCACACACATACCCCCGCCAGACGAATCCGGTGCTTTCACCATCGACGAGCACCATGTCCTTGACTTGACCGAAGCAATCAGGCAATATAAAGAGACGACAATTCCAATGAAACCATTATGCCGCGAGGATTGTGCCGGAATTTGTCCCACCTGCGGTAAAGACCTCAACGAAGGGCAATGCGGCTGTCCTGCGGAGGTAATCGACCCACGCTGGGCGGAACTTCTGAAACTCAAAAACAAAGGAAGAAAATAGAATGGCACCACTACCAAAGCGAAAATATGCCAAAGCACGGCAGGGCAAGCGGCGCGCTCACCTCGGTCTAAAAGCCGCGGCGCTCGTCGAATGCCCGCAGTGCCACTCCCCCAAGCTCCCACACCACGTCTGCCCTACCTGCGGCAGCTACAAAGGGAGAGACGTGGTCGAAATCAAAACCCCTAAGCCCAAGAAAGCCGCGTAATCAGTAATCAGTTAATAGTTTTCAGTAGACAGCAATTAGCCTGACTATCAATCATCTGCAATTTACCCTTAGAACACTGAAAACTGGCTACTACGAACTAACATCCAGGGAAGGCTGAGAGTGCTCCGGACAGCGATTTGCGACCTGCTCGGCATCCGTTACCCGGTCATCCAGGGGGGAATGGCGCACATCGCCACGGCTGAACTCGTTTCCGCCGTCTCCAACGCGGGTGGACTGGGCATCATTGGCTGTGGATACTACCAGGCGGAGTGGGTCCGCCGGCAAATCCGCCTCACCAAACAGAAAACAACCCTTCCTTTTGGCATCAACGTGCCACTGACCTCACCTTACGTCAAAGATGTTATCGAAGTTATACTGGAGGAAGGCGTTCCCATCATTACCACCGGCACTGCCAGCCCCAAACCATACATGGCACGATTCAAAGCCGCAGGGATGAAAGTAATACCCGTCATCGGCAATGTGTCCGCGGCTAAACACGTGGAGGAAGCCGGCGCCGATGCCGTGGTCGCTGAGGGGATGGAATCGGGCGGGCACATCGGGGAGGTAACCACGATGGCGCTCGTGCCGCAGGTCGTGGATGCCGTGAAAATCCCGGTGATTGCCGCCGGTGGAATGGCGGATGGACGGGGACTGGCCGCGGCGCTGGCGCTCGGTGCGCAGGGCATCCAGATGGGTACGCGGTTTGTCGCCAGCACGGAATGCGTGGCTCATGAGAAATACAAGTTAAAAATCATCGAGGCGGATGACCGCGCCACCACCGTGACCGGTTACATGACGGGTCTACCCCTCCGCGCCCTCAAGAACAGCTTGACCGAACAGTATCACGCCCTGGAGCAGGCAGGAGTCAGCAAGGAAGAGCTCGACCTCCTGGGTCAGGGTAAGATGCACCTGGGGCTTATCGAGGGAGACACAGAAGAAGGCTCGTTGCTCGCCGGGCAAATCGCCGGTATGATAAGGGACATCAAACCCGTCAAGGCAATCATCGAAGATACGGTTTCGGAAGCCGAACGCATTATCGCCAGCCTTAATCGATTCACGAGGGGGTAAGCTTGTCAGACATTAAGAAAACCGCTTTTATCTTTCCGGGGCAGGGTTCGCAAACCGTGGGGATGGGCAAAGACCTGTACGATAGCTTCGATTCTATCAAAGCGCTTTTCAAACAGGCGGATGACGCTATTAATTTCGCCATCTCTAAAATCTGCTTCGAGGGACCCGAGGAAGAATTGCGCAAAACAATAAACGCCCAACCGGCACTCGTCACCGTGAGCATTGCCTGTCTCAGGGCGGCGCAGGAAGTTGCCGGAAGCGCTCTACCCGCACCCGCGTTTATGGCAGGGCACAGCCTGGGAGAATACACGGCGCTTGCCGTCGCGAACGTTCTCGATTTCGGCACGGCGGTCTATCTTTCTCGGGAACGCGGGCGTTTAATGTACGAAGCAGGTCTGAAACAGCCGGGGACGATGGCGGCTGTGATGGGGCTGGACGAAGCTATTCTCGCTGAAGTATGCAAAGACACTGGCACGGTTATCGCCAATATCAACTGTCCGGGTCAACTGGTCATCAGTGGTGCGATAGAAAACGTCGCGAAGGCAGGCGAGATGGCAAAGGCGAAGGGCGCAGCGAGGGTCATCCCTTTACAGGTCAGCGGCGCTTTCCACTCCCCGCTCATGCAACCCGCCATCGAGGGTATGACGGTAATATTGGGCAGAGTGGCATTCAAAGACCCTTCCGTACCCATTATCAGTAACGTGACCGCCCAGCCCCTGACCCGCGCCGACCAGTTCAAGGACGAGCTATTAAAGCAGTTGGGAAGCAGCGTGCAGTGGCAGAAATCGGTGGAATACGTGCTGGCGCAGGGTGTGAAGAGTTTCATCGAAATCGGACCGGGTAAGGTGCTGGCGGGACTGGTGAAACGCATCAGTCGTGAAGCGGAGACCATCAATATCGGGGATGCGGCGGCGGCGAAAGCGCTGGGTGGGACGAAGGGATAGAGCTTGTCTCAAAACAATTGGTCTGTCATTCTGGAGGAGTCCCGATAGCATCGGGACAACGAAGAATCTGGTGGTGGGGAGGCGTTGTCTTATTCCCCCACTCTGAGATTCTTCGCTTCGCTCCAGAATGACACCCAT
>JAUYDN010000004.1 GCA_030691775.1 Dehalococcoidia bacterium | reverse complement strand
GTAACGCCCGCAAACACCGAGTATTTCTTGTGGGCGTCACATCCGATATAATATTTCATGCTGCGGTGCCTCCTTCATCGTTTTCTGGCACCTCCATTGTAGGCGGTACCGCAGCGCTTTCATATAATCAAAGACAAATGATGCATCATGATTACTTATGACTAAAAACTGGTACCGATGACTTTATGAGTATTGACATTGACAGCGTGATACGCTTTACTAATAGCAAGTTTATGTCACGCCGTGATTTTGAAGAAAACTTCCTCAATATACTCCGGTTTCCAGAGCAATAACTTCGACTTGATTTTAAAAGGAGTAGCACTGAATGAGACTGAAAAAGATTGGTGCAATCCTGTGTATCCTGGTGGTTTCCTTTTTGCTTTTAGTATTGTTACCGGTTCCCGCTCTGGCACTCGATGGATTTATCAATCCCATTAACCCGACTACGGGACCCGTTGGTACATTGGTGAATATCAGCGGCACTGGTTTTACCGCGAACAGCACCTACACCATCCTGATAGATACGGTGCCGGTAGCCACCGGGACGATCGTTGCGGGTAATCTTGTGGCAACCACGTTTACCATGCCAGCGATACCCGCGGGAATCCACGCCATTACCGTGACGACATCCGCCGGAGATACAACTCCTATAGCCAAGAACTTCACTGTGACGCCGCAAATTACGCTGGTAACGGTTACCGGGCAGGTCGGGGATGTGGTCAGCGTTCTCGGGACCGGGTTTGGGTCGAGTCTTACCGTAAACACCATCTTCGACCTCGGCTCCATCGGGTCGACGTCGACTAATATCAGCGGGTCGTTCAACCTCAGTTTCACCGTTCCCCAGCGCCGCGGCGGGTTCCATACCCTCACCTCTACGGATTCGGCACTGAACGCGGCGACGACGAATTTTACAATCAATCCGTCGCTTGTCCTGAGCGCGCCCACCACTACTGTTGGCGCACAGGTGACAATTACCGGTAATGGTTTTAACCCTAGCGTTGCCGTGACAGTCTCACTGGACGGAGTGATTGTAGCCACCCCCAACAGCAACGTTAACGGTAGTTTCAGCCAGGGCTTGACCGTTCCGCCGAAAGCCAAAGGTGTTTATGCCCTTGCGGCTCTCGATTCACTGAGCAGTGGTGTCGCTACAACGCTGACAATCGCACATGCTGTTACCACTAATCCGACCAGTTTTACGGGTGGCTCTCAGGTCACCATCACCGGCACAGGTTTCGCGGCTTCATCGCGGGTCTCTCTAGCCATCGACGATGAGGTGACCAGTGCCGATATTACCACCACCAATGCGACCGGGGGTTTTACCATAAGCAATTTCAAAATCCCGGAGCTTCCCGGAGGCTCTCACGTTCTTAAATTAAGCGATGCCAGCGATAATTCGATTACGTTGAACTTCGAGGTCGTGCAGAGTGCTACTATTACCCCGCAGTCTGGTACTGTGGGCACGGTTATCCAGATGACCGGGCGTGGTTTTAAAGCCAATGCCGGCATCACTGTGCGTATCGATGGCACGGTTGTTAAGACTACGCCGCCATCAATAACAACGGATGCTTCCGGCAAGTTCTCCGCCAGCTTCACGGCGCCCGCCAGTTCGGGTGGTGCGCACCCGGTCGTGGTCGGCGATGGCACTCTCTCTGCTAATGCCAGTTTTACAATATCTGCCGGAGGCGGTATCACTGTTAACAGGGGAACAGTAAGCCAGAGCGTCACGTTCAACGGCACCGGGTTCGCGGCGAGAGGCAACATTACCGTAACCTACGATGGCGCAGTGGTGACTTCGGTGACAGCGGATGCCAGCGGCGCTTTTAACGCAGTCTTTAATGTGCCAGCCAGCGCGGCTGGAAACCATGCCGTCGTTGCTACCGACGGCACGCGGAACATGTCGTTCACCTTCTCCGTGACGCCATCCGTCACGCTCAATCCGGCCAGCGGCGCCGTTGGCAGTAAGGTGACGGTAAACGGCTCCGGGTTTACCTCGAAAGGGCAAATATCCATAAAATACGATGACCAACAACTGGCTAACACCGCGGCGGATAACACCGGTGGCTTCGCCTTTGTCTTCGATGCTCCTGTCAGCAAGGGCGGGGCCCATTCGGTTATCGTCACGGATGGCGCTTACACGGTAACTTCGAGTTTTGCGATGGATGCGGAAGCGCCGCCGGTGCCGTTGCCTCTTAATCCTCAAAATGACTCTCAGGCAGAGCGTCTCGCGCTTTTCCAGTGGACGGGAGTGTCCGACCCGAGTGGTGTCACCTACAGGCTCCAGCTATCGAGGGAAGCGAACTTCGGTGTCCTGGTACTGGAAAAGCAAGGGTTGACCGGTACGGGATACACCATTACCGAGGAGGAAAAGCTGAGGTCCGCCAGCAGGAAACAGCCTTACTACTGGCGTATCAAGGCAACCGATGCCGCCTCTAATGAGAGCGCCTGGTCACCTGCCCAATCATTCTATGTGGGAATTGTCCTGCCGGGCTGGTTGCAGGGTGTGCTTGTCGCGCTGGTGGTTGTGATTGTGGGCGTCCTGGCATTCTGGTTTGGCGGTAAAAGGGGCAAGGGGAAGATACCGGCGACCGGAACGTAACTATAATAGCGTCTAACCGCTTGTGTCTTCACTATCAGTCAATTAGAATTGAGGATAAGTTAAATAATAAGAACCGGGGTGGATTCAGGATGCCAAAGACTATCAAAGCAATATATTCAAAAGGCAAACTTGAACCTCTGGAAAAAGTCGATATTGTCGAAGGGAGTGAAGTTCTCGTCATCCTGCTGAAAACTCCTGTGAAATCCAGAAAAAATGGGCTTGATAAATCAGCAGGGGCATGGAAAGGGACGATAGACGCTGATAAACTCATCAAAGACATCTATGAGGGTCGACTTGTTTCTACCAGAGGTACACCTGAGTTATGACGCAACCAAGCTACCTGGTTGATACTGACTGGATAATTCACTACCTGAACGGTCACAGAAAGATTGTCAGTAAGGTCAAGTCTTTAAAAAAGGATGGGCTGTCTATCAGTATCATCTCGTTAGCGGAGCTTTACGAAGGCGTATACTACTCAACAGCCTCTGTAGATAATGAGCGGGCGTTGTCCGACTTCTTGTCAGAGGTTTCTATTGTAGAGATAAACGAGGAAGTCTGTAAAATATTTGGCAAGGAACGTGGCAGGCTGAGGCGCGAAGGGAAAACTATCAGTGATTTCGACTTATTGATAGCGGCTACCTGTTTACTCTGGGGGCTAACGCTACTTACCAACAATCGCAGACATTTCGAAACAATCAAACAGCTGAAGCTTATCTCGCCTCTGTAGTTGGTGTCGGTGCTTGTATCTTGTCTCCCTGCCCGGGTTAGGTAGCAGGGACAAGTCTTGGTTATTGTCTTTTAGGGTTCAATACCCCGCCGCTTGCGGCGAAAGGAGTAAAATAGATACGAAATGCCGTCGGTTGGTTGTTGTGATACCCCGACGCTTGCGTCGGGGAGAATGTCATTCTTTTAAGGTTACTCCTCCCTCTCTTTTAGCTTCGAGATGGAAATCATGCAGGACTCTTCCAGCCAGCCGTACTGCATCACCCGGTCGATTAGCTCTTTGTCCCACGCCTTTTCTGCTACCGCGCGCGTCAGAGCGTTGGTATCCAGCATCGAG
>JAUYDN010000021.1 GCA_030691775.1 Dehalococcoidia bacterium | reverse complement strand
ACGATAGATTGCCGCGTCGCTTCGCTTCTCGCAAAGACAAATTATGCCATAATATCTATTGCGTTAGTATTAAATGGGGAAAGTTTCAAGTATCGAACGCCAGTTATCAAGCCCACCCCACCCACTGCCCATAGATTCCCGATCGAGTCGGGAATGACAATAGAGGGGTTTGATTATAGGTTATTAATTATTCCTTGCTACTCGTTACCTGGGTGGGGAGAAACGTCGATTGTACCTTAGTCTTCTTTCCCGTGCCCGTATCTCATGGCGTTTTCCAGCCGGGCAATGAGCTCGATGTTGCTGAATGGTTTCACAATGTAATCGTTTGCCCCCATCTCCAGCCCGCGCGCGATATCTGTGTCTTTACCCTTCACGGTGAGCATTACCACCGGCACGGACGATATCTGCCTGACCTTCTCGAGGACCCGGAAGCCATCGATATCCGGCAGATTGACATCGAGTATCACGAGGTCGGGTTGTTCGGTAGCGACCAGTTCCACCCCGCGTGTCCCGGTGCCGGCCGCAACAACCTCCACGTGTCCCCAGCGTAACTGCAGACAGATGGTCACCACCTCGACGATTCCAGGAGCGTCATCGATGACGATGATTTTCAAGTTATCGTTCGCTCTTGCTTACCAGCCGCTTGATGCCCTGATAGGTGATGAAGGCGCCCACGATAATAATTAATATGCCCAGTATCGCAAACGGGTCGTCTTTGAGGCGCGCAAACTCCTCGCCGAGTAGATACCAGGCGTTGATGAAACCTTCCCAGCTAATCTCCGGGCTTTCCCACATGCCGATACCCAGCACGAGGATTACCAGCCCGCCGATGATAAAGACAATGGATTTAACGAACTTCATGTTTGTGGTTATCGACTGCATTCACTGTCGTCCTTGCCAGGCTCTTAAGGATATTCAGGATGCTGATAACCTGCCGCTGTACTTCAACAGGTTCCTGACTGAGCAACTTCGAAACCAGAGGGTCGAGGTACCGCCCGTGATAAGCCCCGGGGTCTTCTGCAATCGACGGAGCTTGTGGCGAGAGGTATCCTGCGAGGGTGAAGATTTCATTTTCTTCCAGCCCCAGTGGTCCCGCGAGTCTCCGCAGAATTTTGGCAGACGGGAAGCGCTGACCGCGTTCCACTCGCCCCAGATGGGAAGCGGAGACTTTTGCTTTCCGTGCCAGTTCTTGGAGTGTGAGTGGTACGCTCACCCGCTGTTGTTTCAGAAGAACACCAATCTGGGGATAGTTGTTCGTCACGCACACATTATAATTCGGCTGGGGTCTTCTGTCAAGCAGTTTAGCAGGCTGGTGTAGTGTCTCCGAAATGACTTGACAATTACACATGGAGTGTGGTGCCACGGACGAAATATGAAAATGATGGTTGCAAAGGGTGGGAAAGCAAGATGACTGCCAACTTGCACAAGGGAGTTGAGAGGGGCTGACGCCCCTCTCAAAATAGTTCTTCCCCTTCTCTGCGGAGAAGGGGCAAGAGCCTGCCCCGCACTTGATGCGGGGGGATGAGGCGCTGTGTAAGAACTGGCATCTTTTATTCAGAATTGTAAAGCTGTTATTGAGACACTCCACTAAATTCTAAACAAGGGCTGAAAGCTGAAAGCTGATAGCTGAACGTTATGCTGAAACTGAATAATATCGAGGTTGCATATCTCAACGTCATCCGCGTCTTGCACGGTGTTTCTTTGAAGGTTGACGACGGCAGTATCGTCGCTTTGCTGGGCGCTAACGGCGCGGGCAAGAGCACCACGCTCAAAGCCATTTCCGGCTTGCTGAAAACCGAAGAGGGCGAGGTGACGGATGGCAATATCGAATGGAACGATAGTAGAATCGACCGTAAAAACGCCGAGGAAATAGGCAAGCTGGGGATTATTCAGGCGCTGGAAGGCAGACACGTCTTCGGACACCTGACAGCGGAAGAAAACCTGCTGGTCGGCGCCTTTAACCGCAAAGATACCGCCGCGGTGAAACCTGACCTGGAGATGGTCTACAGCTACTTCCCGCGTCTCAAAGACCTGCGGCACAACATCGGCGGCTACCTTTCCGGAGGCGAACAGCAGATGGTCGTCATCGGGCGGGCGATGATGGCAAAACCAAGCCTGATGATGCTCGATGAGCCGTCGCTGGGACTGGCGCCTCTGCTCGTCGAGGAAATCTATCATATCATCAAACGGTTCAATACGGAATCTAAAACATCTGTTCTTCTTGTCGAGCAGAATGTGCGCATTGCGCTCAGCATCGCCCACTACGGCTACGTGATGGAGAACGGCCGCATCGTGCTCGATGGCAGTGCTGATTTTCTCAAAAACAACGAGGATGTAAAAGAGTTTTACATGGGTCTCTCCAAGGTGGGGACCCGGAAAAGCTACCGTGAGGTCAAGCACTACAAGAGGCGTAAACGATGGCTGTGAAGTACCGGACTTACTTCGACCGTCAGGAGACAATTGTACAGGAGGTCAGGACGCTCGTCCTGGAGCGCAGACTGCGGAGCGCTATCTCCCGTGCTTACCGTGAAGCCCCCGCCACGCGCGCAATCATGGACAGGTCGCGCGTCAGACCTTCTGCCATCCGCACAATCGGAGACCTGGAGAAACTTCCCGTCACCCGCAAGACAGATTTAATTGAATTGCAGAAATCTCTACCGCCCTATGGTGGTTTTCTTGCTATCAAGCCGGAGGACGTGGAGCGGGTGTTCATCTCACCGGGTCCCATCTACGAGCCTCTACACTCCTCGGGCATTGAGTGGTTTGCCCGCGCTTTCTGGGCGGCCGGATTCAGAAAAGGCGATGTGGTGGTGAATACATTCACCTACCACCTGTCACCGGCAGGCATGCTCTTCCACGAGGCATTGCGGCACTGCGGTGCTACGGTGGTAGTCACGGGTGTGGGTAACACCGATATCCAGGTGCAGGCAATGCGCGACCTTAAAGTTACGGGTTTCGTGGGCACGCCTTCTTTCCTGATGACCGTCATCAAGCGTGCCGAGGAGCTGGGTTTGAACTGGCGCAGGGACTTCGCCGTGAAGAAAGCCTGGTTCACCGGTGAGATGCTGGCGCCATCGGTAAGGAAAACCCTGGAGCAAGACTACGGTATCGATACGCGGCAAGCCTATGGAGTTACCGAGCCGGGCGGCGCCATCGCCTACGAATGCGAGCGGAAGAACGGTATGCACCTGATGGATGACTACGTCGTGGAGATTATCGATTCCCGAACCGGCAAACAGCTGCCCCCCGGCGAGGTTGGCGAGATTGTGGTCACACCAGTGCACAACAAGGCATGGGGATTGATTAGATTCGGCACGGGTGATTTATCTTCCATATCCACAGAGGAATGCCCCTGCGGACGGACGGCACACCGCCTGACCGGCATACTCGGCAGGACGGGAGACGCGGTAAAGGTGCGGGGAATGTTTGTCGTGGCGCGGCAGGCGGAAGAGGCGATAGCAGGTCACGGAACCGTGGTTCGTTTCCAGCTTGCGGTAACACGGGTAGGGCAGAGAGACGAACTGACATTGCGTGCCGAGTTGAAAGATGAAAAAGCCGACCGTGAGCGCATAACACAGGAACTAAACGACCGCTTTCAGAATATCTGCCGTGTGAAAATAGACCGCCTTGAGTTTGTTCCCGCAGGCACAATACCGGAAAAATCCCCGAAAATCCTCGATGAGCGCAAGTGGGATTGAAGGGTTAATATTCAATGCTTATTCGCATTAGCTATTAAGATGGCATAACAAAGGTGGCACAGGCGTCCCTGCCTGTGAGTCCACTACATACTGGTCTGTCATCTTGAATGCAATATGGAATAATCCTCTGTTACGATTGGATATCAAGCCGGTTCAGGACGCACGGAGAAACCCTTCTTTGCCATGGTCTTGAGCACCTCATTCAGGTCCTTGCCCTGCCTCTGACAGCCACCGGGTATCGTCATCGCCCTGCCCAAAGTGTTCCTTACTACCGGATTCGCCACACCCGCGAAGCCCATCTCCTTGAGTATCCCGATAAGCTCCGGATATTCTTCGGTGAGCTGGTAAACGCTTTTATGCAGGTCAAGCTCCTTCATCCAGCAACCTCCTCTCCCCCTCGAGTTTCTTGATTTCCGTGATTTCCTGGGTGACCTCCATTGTCCCCACGTAATTACGTTCCTTATCTCTCAAAGCGAAATATCTAATATATACGAACCGGTCGCGGTAGTTAATCCAGAAGTCATAAGAGTCCTTTTCACCGTTTTTAAACGAGGTCAATATCTTGTTTACCACGTCCAGGCTCTGCGGCGGATGGCAGTTCTGGACCTGCCGCCCGATAACAGACCTGGTGCGGCGGAAGACACGGCTTTTACCCTGGGAGAAATACCGGACGGTGTCATCTTTATCCACAAATGTGATATCTACGGGCAATGCATCCAGCATCGCCATTATCTCCTTTAGACGGATAGCGCCAGTGGGAAAAGTAATGGCATCATCCCGGACCACCGGTTCTTCCATCAGGGCGGACTGGAGTTCCCGTATGAGCGCCGCCGTCTCCTTCGGGCGTTCGATAAACACGTAACCCACGTCATCGCTTTCTTTAAGAATATCCACCCAATCGCTGGCAGCGAGTTTCTCCAGAGCGGTGGGGAACAGGATATTCTCTTCCTTGAAAATCATGCCGTCGACCTCTTCGATTAAGGGGTTCAGGTGCTTTGACACATAGCCTTTAAAGTCTTCATCTGATTTTACCGCCACCAGTTTGTCCACTGCTGTCCGGAGCAAATCGCGCACTTCATTATCTTTACCCCACATCACCTTGGAAGGTCCCATAAAGCCTTTTTTCTCCAGGAACGGGAAAAGGAGCTGCTCTTTACGCTCGTAATGGGTATCGATGCCTTTTAAAGTTCCCAGGTGTTGACCTATATTTTTCCTCATGTTTTCCACATCCGGCATACCGGTTACCGTTGCCAGTTGCCTGAGTAACGCGGTCAGCTTTTCAATCTCCCGGTTTTCCAGCTTGAAAAGATACACCGGATGTGAAGGAGACGTCTCTTCGGCGGCGACTTTTTCCAGCGCCGATTGAAATATCAGGGCATGTACATTGCAGAACTGCTTGATTTCTTCCGGGGCAAGTCCCTCATCAATCAACGTCTGTTCCAGTTGGGCTATCTCCGTGGAGCTGATAACGCCAACCTCCTTTTCAAACCTTTCTCTGGCGGCTTCCGCAGACAGACCTCCGTGTAATTTTAGAATAATATCCTTCATAATCGCAGTTTTTTCTTTACGGCTGGTTTCCGCGTTCATCGGTCATTCCTCCTCAGTTCTTTTTAGGGTCGGTACGGGTGGCTGTTAAAACTTATCGCAACTATCCCCTTACGGCACGTATAGGAGTGTGTTATAATGGTTATTGAAAATTATACCACACCCAAACGGCTATTAGAGGAAGGCGGAGTGAATTTCTGCTATTCAGATGAGAGTGGGATGGCGCAAGAACCAATAGCTACTATGGTAGGCATTATTGTTGATGCGGGTCGGATGCGTCTCACGAAGAAAGATTGGCAAGAATTACTGGCAACTCTCAGTGATATCACCCACAGGACAATTATTGAGCTAAAAACCTCAGAGTTCTATCCAGGTAACGGGGTATGGAGAAACCTTGATGGGGTTCAAAGGGCTAATGTAATTGAGTCCATCTTTGATTGGCTTATCCAAAGAAAACACTCCGTTGTATATTCGTCTATAGTCAAAAATTCCTTTAATGTAGGAAAGGGAACTCAAATTATTCCAATCGAAATCAATTCTGTTTGGCAATTTCTGGGTTTTCATATCACTTTAGCAATTCAGAAATATTCGCAACCAGAGCAAGTCCCTAAAGGTTATACCCTTCTAACATTTGACAATCGCTCGCAGGACGAATCCCAATTTATTGAGCTAATCAAGAACCCTCCAGCATGGAGCGAGGATTATTATGCCAAGAAAACGAAACAGTCTGCTCTAGACCAAATAATAGATGTGCCACATTTTTCTGATTCTAAGGATATAGGACTTTTGCAGGTTGCTGACTTCCTAGCTTTCTTTTTGAGACGTTACGCTGAGATAAAAGAGGGATTGTCAATCCCTGCGTACACCGACGAAGAAACACGATTAGATGGTTGGATGACAAAGTTCCGTCAACTCATAATTCCCAGCTCAAATATCTATATGAAATCTAGGCGCAAACCAGCACATGACCTATTCTATCAATATGCAGCACCATCACTTCGGAGTTTGTAAAAAATGAAACCCAATTTAACAAAAAAGACCTTTGAGGCACTTCTTAAGAAGGCCGCTCAGCCAATAAAGAAATCTGATTCAAAAGAGACTGGAACATCGGTTGCTCATCCTTCCGATGGTTGTAACGGTAAACGTAAGAGTCAAGATAAGACTGAAGGTAAAGAGGGCTAACCGAGTGATTAACGCCGTCAATACCACGTTTGATTGTGCTCCAGAGCGATTCCACAGTATTTACGTGGGCAACGCCACGAACATACTGTTTAGCGGAATGCTGGACAATCTCGTGAGCGTAACCAAGCCTTTCAACCTGATTATAGCCATGAAGCTCATCGGTAAAGACAACGGTTTTATTCTCTTTGGCAACGTTCCGTTCAATCATCGGGAGCAGAGTTCTGGCTTTGACATCGGGAACTACCCTTGCGATGGCGTTTCCGTTGCGTTCAACCATACCCATAACAACCGATTTACCAGAAGCACCACGCCCACGTTTGCCTTGCCGTTTACCACCGATGTACGTTTCGTCAACTTCAACTTGTCCGGTAAGTGGATTAACACTTTCGGACATAAGTTTACGAACCTCGTTAAACATACGCCACGCTGTTTTGTAGGTGACACCCAATTCTCTTTGAAGTTGTTTAGCGGAGATACCAGTTTTAGTAGAAGACATAAGGAACATAGCGTGAAACCAAGAACGGAGCGGAGTATCAGATTTGTGAAAGATAGTGCCAGCCGTAGGGGATATATGCGAACCGCAAAACTCACAAGAGTAGACTTTACGGCTAGGGATTCTGTAATGGGTAGTAATCTTCTGGCACCTCTGGCAATAAACCCCTTTAGGGAAACGTGCTTGTTTAAGGAATTCAAGGCAAGCATCGTCATTAGGAAACTGTTTCTCAAAATCTTTTATAGTGTAGGTTTTCATCGCTTATTCTCCAATCTCAATTCCTATCTACACTATAACACTAAATCTACGTGTTGTCAAGGGATAATTACCAAACTTATTTTATAGATGTTGAAGCCCGTTCACAAGCACCCCATGATAATACCAGCTTCCCGCGAAACAACTGAAAACCCTCACAATCTCCCCCGTATCAAGTACGGGGTAAGCTCTTTACGAAGGGAGAGGATACAATTTCCCCCCTTTCGTAAAGGGGGACTGAAGGGGGTTTTTCCTGCATATGTTTTAGTTTCGCGGATGCCTCTGATAATACCAGGGGAAATACGGACACTATGGTTCCCGTGATACGTAATGACCCCACCGTCTCATTTCTGTAACCCTTCTGCACAAGCCGGTTGCACCCCCGAACAACGATTTCCGTCCCCGTCGTCCCATCAGGGGTATCCTTTTTGTGCTTTTGTGAGATTCCAAGGAGTGTCACAATTAGGAAAGTCGGGAAAGGCACCAGAGCATGAAGAGCAAACTCTTTGCTATCTTACGGTATTTTCATATCCGGGAAAGAGGGATGACCGGGGTAACCACCGCAATCATCCTCATCGCTTTTGTCACCGTAGCTTCGGTGTTATCCTATAGCGTCCTCTCTGCGGGTATCTTTTCATCGGAAAAAGCTAAAGAGACGGTCTATAAAGGTCTGACCAAGTCGAGCAATACCCTGGAGGTATCCAGTTACGTCCTCGGCCTGAGTCCGAACGAGACCGAGCTCGAATTCGTCCAGTTTTTCCTGGGACTGGCAATCCCCACGGAGAAGGTGGATGTGAGCGCCATCGTCATAAATTTCTGGGATAATGATTCGCATTACGAGGGGTGCAGTGCCACGATTACACTTGCCAGCGATAGCCTGGAACGCGGCATCAGCAACATTATGGAGCTGGATGAGCAGTTCCGCGTTACCGTAACCATCCCCGATTCCGCCAATGTCACCGCTTACGAAAATTTCACCATCCAGGTAATGCCGCCTACCGGCGGCGCCATCAAGATAAAACGGCAGTTGCCCAGCACACTGCAACAAGTAATGGACCTGCGTTAATCCCACTGCCCTTAACCCCGCTCCAATTACCAACTGCCAACTACTACTCAGAGCATAAACATGTTTGCATAAGACGATTTGTGGTGGGTTACGTCCTCTCGAAATCTGAAAGCCGACACCCCTTGAAACCGGACTAACCCACCCTACAAGATGTAATCTACTGCTCGGCGTAATAATTGTTA
>JAUYDN010000268.1 GCA_030691775.1 Dehalococcoidia bacterium | reverse complement strand
GGTAAGGCGTACAAACAGCGCCAGTCTCATCGAGGTTATGGACGCCATTTTTATCACCAAAACCGCCGACGAGTGGATGCGGCACCTGAAAGCAACCGGCGATATTATATGTACGCCGGTGCAGAACCTCTTTGACCTGCGTAACGACCCGCAGGTGCTGGCGAACAACTATCTCGTCGAGGCTGACCACGAGGTGCTGGGCAAGGTCAAGGTGCGGGGTACACCCATCGAGATGAGCAAGACACCGGCAAAGATTAAAGTTGAGGCGCCGGAGCTGGGCCAGCACACGGAAGAGATTCTGAGCGAGATTGCCGGTTACACGTGGGAAGAGATAGGCAAGCTAAGGGAGATGGAGGTAATTTGATGAAGCCGGCGAAAGAGAGCCAGGTACTTTCTATCCGCCAGGCAATACCAGAAGACTATCAGGAACTATTTGCCTTAGACCCTTTAGTAAAAACAAATACCCAACGTCCTAGTTTCATTGAGCGTATTGTAAACGCGGGAAACTGCTGGGTTGCTGTGATAGGGAAAAAGGTCGCGGGTTATTGTGCCCTTGAATACACGTTTTATGACCTTGGCTTCATTTCGATTCTGTATGTTCATCCGGAGCATCGCCGCAAAGCTATCGGAAGCACATTGGTCAGACATTTAGAGGCATTATGCATTACGCCGAAGATTTTTACGTCGACAAACCTTTCGAATTTAGCAATGCAGGCTCTTCTGAACAAACTGGGTTATTCGCTAACCGGAGTAATTCATAATCTTGACGAAGGCGACCCTGAAATCGTTTTTATGAAATACCTTCAAAGAACATAAGTGTACAAATTTCTAGCATCTAAAGCAGTTACCAATCTCATTTGTTGCCTTTCGCTCACTGGTGATATAATGTGCGATAGTTAAATATCAGGTCCAGGGGAGCGAAGTCCTTCCCTTTTGAGGACAGGTCTCCCTTCTTCCTTTTAGAGGCAGTTATTGATAGATAGTCCTTTCCAGCAAGCGCTTGATTATATCTACAGCTTCATCGATTACGAGAGACAGGGTCCGCGCGTCCGGCAGACCTGGGACCTCAGGCGTGTGGAAATCCTCCTCAGCAAGCTGGGGAACCCCCACCTGAAGATAAAGACGGTGCATATTGCCGGCTCCAAAGGCAAGGGCAGTACCGCCGCCATGACCGCCTCCGTGCTCACCGCTGCCGGCTACAAGACCGGACTTTATACCTCCCCACACCTCCACTTCTATAACGAGCGCATACGAGTCGATAGCAAGTACATTACCAATGATGAAATCGTGGCATTAATCGACCGCATTAAGCCCGCGGTGGAAACGGTGAATGAGGAAGCTACTTACGGGCGGTTGACGACTTTTGAGGTGACCACGGCTCTGGGTTTCTGCTATTTCGCAAGCCAGCAATGCGATTTCCAGGTCATCGAGGTGGGGCTGGGTGGCAGGCTGGATGCCACCAACGTCGTAAGGCCGGAGGTCTGCGCCATAACCTCCATCAGTCTTGAACACACCGAGTTGTTAGGCAACACCCTGCGAGAAATAGCTACCGAAAAGGCAGGCATCATCAAACCAGGCTGTCCCGTCGTCGTATCTCCGCAGGTTGAAGAGGCAGGTGAAGCTATTCGGAAAATCACCGTAGAACGGCAGGCGCCGCTCATCCGGGTGGGGAAAGACATCACCTACCGCAACCTGGGTTTTGCCGGGTACAAGCAATCACTGCTCGTCAAGGGCAGATTGGGAGAATACCAGTTGACCATCCCATTACTGGGGCAATACCAGCTGGAAAATACCTCGACTGCGGTGGGCTTGCTTGAAGTGCTGATGGAAAAAGGTTACTGCATCCCTCAGGATAAGCTCGTCGAGGGGATGGCTGATGTGAGCTGGGAGGGACGGCTCCAGGTGCTGAATAACCAGCCGCTGGTCGTCGCCGACGGCGCTCACAACCGTGATTCAGTGCAGAAACTGAGTGCCGCGCTCAAGCAGTATTTCCGTTATGATAAAGCGGTACTGATTCTAGGATTGAGTGGAGATAAGGACCTGGAGGGTATTGTTGCCGAACTGGCGCCGGTGTTCAATGAGGTTATCGTGACCCGTAGTATTCATCCCCGCGCGATGGCAACCGCTCCCATTGCCGCTGAGTTCAAAAAACACGGCATCATCGCAAAAGAGACCGACGATATTTCAATCGCACTCCCGATGGCACTGAAATCGGCAGGCAAAAACGACCTGATTTGTATCACCGGCTCCCTGTTCGTTGCTTCCGGGGCGATTGAGCAATCTGTGGCGCTGGGATTGAAAGTTTAAACGGAAATTTCTCGATGAGCATGGAATTCAGGGATAAAAACAAGCAGACAGACCGCCGGGAAGGTACCGACACGGGTAATAATCCCGGAGTAGTAGGCAACGGTAATCCTGCTGACATCCATAACACGACCCTATCGCAAGGTGCGCCCGCCGGTATGCGTGGAATGGGTGGCCCTGGGATGATGGCACGGCGCGATTGGACCCAGGGCAGTATTTTCAAAAACCTTCTTTTGCTTTCCTGGCCGATTGCTGTTACAAACACGCTCATGATGCTGGGACCCACCATCGATACTATCTGGGTGGGGAAACTCGGCTCGGTGGCGATTGCCGGTGTTGGTGTGGCTGGCGTCGCGGTGCAGTTAGCGATGGGGGCGATGATGGGCTTGACCGCCGGCATGCGGGCTCTGATTGCCCGGTTCATCGGGGCGCGTGACGTTGCCAGTGCTAACCGTGTCGCCCAGCAAGCGGCAGTAGTTTCGGTATTGTACTCCGTATTCACCGCAATCATCGGTGTGTTCTACTCGGATGAAATCATCCGGCTCGTCGGCGTCCGTCCCGAAGTCGTCGAGATTGGTGCGGCCTACCTGCGCATCAATTTTATCGGTTCGGCGGCAATGGCTTTTCGTATGCTGATGGACAGCATCATGCAGGCTTCGGGCGATTCCGTAAACCCGATGTGGATTGCGGCGGTGTATCGCATTTTCCACGTCGTTCTCGCTCCTTTCCTCATCTTCGGCTGGTGGATATTTCCAGAGCTGGGTGTGGATGGTGCCGCCTGGACGAGCGTTATTTCGCAAACTCTGGGTGTTATCCTGGGTTTGAGGGTGCTTATGGGAAAGCGTTCGCGGTTACATTTGACCTTCACGGGATTCCGGTTCGATTTTGGCATCATCTGGCGCATCGTGCGTATCGGGTTCCCAGCCCTAATCGCCGGTATTCAGCGGACCTTAATCCAGTTTATTTTGATGTGGTTCATGGCACCGTAC
>JAUYDN010000273.1 GCA_030691775.1 Dehalococcoidia bacterium | reverse complement strand
GCTCGCACATAGCCGGCATCTCTTTGCCTGTGTCGTCCACCGGATGGACCGTGCGGCCTGGCTGCAGAGCCATGTGGCGGGCTTCGAATTCTGGGGCGGTGTCCCGGCTCGTCTGGTGCCTGATAATCTCGGCTCCGGGGTGATGAAGGCCGATCTCTATGACCCGAAATTCAACAGGAGCTACGAGGAGCTAGCCTGTCACTATGGCTGCCTCATTGACCCGGCCCGTGCCGGAAAGCCAAGGGACAAGCCCCGGATAGAGAGGATGGTGCCCTATATCCGGGACAGCTTCTGGAAAGGGCGTACCTTCTTGAGCCTTGAAGAGATAAACCAGGCCTTGCGGGAATGGTGTCTCAAAGTGGCCGGCATGCGGATACACGGCACCACGCGCGAGCGACCGCTGGAGTCATTTCTGGCGGTGGAAAAAACGGCGCTGAAGCCACTGCCTCGAGACCCGTTTGAGATCGCCACCTGGTACAGGGCCAAGATGGGCGATGATTGTCATGTCTATGCCGCGAGTGGCGGCTATTCCGTGCCCTATCAGTACCGGGGCAAGGTACTTGATGTCCGCATCACCAGCACCCTGGCGCAGTGCTTCCTGGACCACGAACTCGTCAAAACACATCCGCGGGTCGGGAGAGGAAAGCGCTCTACTGACTGGAACGACTACCCGCCGGACAAAGGCGCCTTCTTCAGCCGCACTCCCGATTGGTGCCGCAGCAAAGCTCGCAAGATGGGTGATGCCGTAAGCGAGGTAGTAGAAGTCCTCCTGGCTGACCATCTGCTCCACCACTTACGGCAGGTGCACGGCATTCTCAGGCTCGGCGAGAAGTACGGGGAACGCCGACTCGATGCCGCATGCCGACGGGCACTGGACTTCGGTGACCCTGCTTACCGCACCATCAAGAGCATCCTGGAAAAGGGACTCGATCAAGAGATGCTAATCACCACTGTGGTACCGGTTGCGGGAGCTTTCCTCCGGGGTCCCCAGGAGTTATTTGCTTCAATTGCCGAAGAAAGAAAGGAGGCATTCTAATGGCCAAAGTCCATCACCTGCAGAGTAAACTCAGAGCCCTAAAACTGGGTGGCATGCTGGATACCCTGGAGGTCCGTCTTGACCAGGGTAATAAAGACCATCTGGGTTATGTGGAGTTCCTAGAGCTGTTATTGGAGGACGAAATCCAGAGACGAGCGAACAAGAGCCTGGCGGCTCGTATCTCCAAAGCCCACTTTGAAGAGGTGAAAACAATCGAGGATTTCAATTTCTCCTTTAACCCGAAGATACCCGCCCAGCAGATTCGGGACCTGGCTACGGGTCAATTCATCGAACGCAAGGAGTCTGTCTTGATATGCGGACCGGTGGGTGTGGGGAAAACCCACGTTGCTCAAGCCCTGGGTCATCAGGTCTGCCGTCTGGGTTACAAGGTGCTCTTCACTAAGACCTCGCGGCTTCTGTCTGACCTGGGCGGCGGTAGAGCTGACGGTTCCTGGGAAGTCCGTTTGCGCCGCTACCTATTGTTCGACCTGCTCATCATGGATGATTTCTGCCTTGCTCCCCTTAACCCCCAACAGGCTGAAGACCTCTATCAGCTTATCGAGGAGCGTCACCGCCGGGGATCGATGGTGGTGACCTCTAACCGAGCCCCTCAGGACTGGTACCCCCTGTTCCCCAATCCGGTGCTGGCAGAGGGAATACTGGACCGGCTTATCAACTGCGCCCACCAGGTGGTGCTCACCGGAAGGTCCTACCGGCCGATGCTACGTCCAGACCGCAAGAACGCCATTGCCGAGGAGGAGGGAGCAGTGTAGAATATCCTTAAAAGCCTCCAGGGTGGGGGCAATACTTGGCATTCACCCTGGGGGAATTAGCTGGCACACCCCTGGGAGATATACGTGGCGTTTGACAAGTCCTCAGCAGCTTCACATATTGCGCTGTATTGATAACCATCGGCTTGCTTCAGCCAACCAACTGCTGTTGCAAGATTCTGTTTATCTTGTAGACTTGCAATGAATTTGGAATGTTTGGTAATCTGGTTGTCTTCGACATGAGTGAGCGAGTCCCTGAAAACTTCGATAGCAATCATCATGCCTTTACTGTTGTCAGAAGCAGTACATATCCCTCGGCGTGATCCGTGAACGATGCCTGACCTTTTGTCATACAGATAAAGAAGAAATCCCGGATCAAACCAGGGTTTCTTAAGGTGTAGGCATAGAAGCATCGACCTTAAGGCGATCAGTTCTCCTTTCCTCCCGTCCTGTTTGGTTGCCAAAAGGGTTTCCAAAGCAACGCAAAGATCGACCATCTTATCATCATTCGTCTCCCGCCTGATACTGCTGCCGATCCATTCAATGGCCCGCACAAGATGCTCTCGAATATCACCTTGAATTACCTGAGTGACAAAGAGCCCTTGCGTGAATCTGTTCAATTCCTCTGCTTGTTTATAGATTTTGTCATCGACAGTGAGAATATTAGTTCTGTAAGAACCAAGCTGCCAGCCCATATGTGTGTCTGAAGGACTGACATCCTGTTCCTTTCGAATGAGATAGTATTCGCCATCCTTGAACATCAATTGACTATCATGAATTTTCCAGAGGATGATTCTGGTGGTGTGGTCCACAAGTGCTAGGCGTAGCAAGTTCAGGGCAGTTCTCAGTTTTCCCCTCGCCCTTTCAACGACCTTCTCGGGATCATTTCCCCTCGAGCTGACTAGGGCAGTAGTGTGTCCAACGAGTGCCTCAAACCACGGATGACAGGACGGTTTTCCCTCTTCAATCCCCATGGCGGCTGCATCTTCCACAGTCATGTCATACAATTTGATACCAGCTATCTCGATTGGCAAGCCTCCCAGTTTAAGATCCAAAATAGGTATTATTACTTCATAATTCTCAAGTGGCTTCAGGATGCGATTTTCAAACGATTTTAGAAGGCTATTTAGTCGTTTATCGTCTTTCAGCAAAGAGGATCCCAAGAACATTTCACTTGTCAAATGCCCAAGGTGAGCATCAAGCTCGTCATTACTGAGATACTCAAGTTCAGGTTCATCCCGCAATTGGGCTAGGCCGTGATGATAAGCCGCATACCCATCGGCGTCAAGGCCGATGTAGCCTATTCGATTCTCATTGGGTATGTCGTCTGGGACAGCTATGAGTTGCACTGGCACTGGCGGTTGTCCAGCCGTTATGGTTCCCTTTCCACTCATTACCAGCCTTCCAAGTTTCTTCAAGGCTTCTGTTGTTTGTTGTCGAAAGGACATGGTACCTCCTGTAACTCATGCAAAGAAGAGTTGTTTTTTCATCATTGCCGAGGCTGTCGTACCTTGCTGGCTAGTCAGCCTTTTCAGCAATTTGATCCCTGAGGTCGTCCAAGAGGCTGCATAATGTTCTTTGCCCGGTTGTACCAGGGCCGACGTTTTTCTTACCCCAAGTACGTGGGTCGACCCAAATGTAATTCTCACATTTATTCTCACCTAAGCATTTGTCCTTGCCATACTCGCATACACGCCATCTAGCCACTGCGACTAATAAATCCATATTTTCCTCATTAATCAGCCGTTACTTAGTTTGGTTTTTCGGTCAACAATTTACGATCCAGGGTTTGCTTTTATCCAATCAGCTACTTCAGGTAGCATTTTATATTTCCAGGAGCCCCAATCCAATTCAATAGGCCTAGGCTTACTCGGGAAAAGGCGTTTCCGGTTGAATTCCACAGAAGATAACCTACCTGCTAAACCTCTTCCAGTTATGCCAAGCTGTGTAATCAGTTCATCTCTATCATAGCCCTCTGGTCTATTTGCTACCTCGCGCAAAATACGCTGAGCCTCGGGTTGAAGATTTGTGAAAAGATTCTCAATCTCCTCCGGTAGCCAACTGACACCAGGCACTTGTTGTTGCACCTTTGCGCCGGTAAGTCTCTCAATATACTCAGTAACCTCATCCGGCGTTCCTTCTATACTTATCGTCACCTTTGCCATATCAGCCTCCTTTCATTGTATTACAGCCGTATAATACCATTAGTCGAAAGTCTTGTCAAGCCCTTATATACTACTATTATAGGGTGATTACTATCGCCTTCTTCCTTCCAAGGTTTTTCGCCTAAGGTAAATCATATCTATGTGCCAATAGGCGAACATTCGGAGCTAGGCAACCAGTGCTTGATAATGCTTGAATATAGCAACTGAACTCTAGACCATTCTTCCCGAACCAAATCTCCATCTTGAGAATGACGCCTACCCAGGGCTTGCCTTACATAGGAAGCATCCCGGACATTGAAGGCTTATTTTTCTCATTTCTTTCTCCCACCCCGGGGAGGGCTGAAAATATAGCTCGTTCTTGATGTTTTACCTTATGACTTATTGTGCAGCCGCCTTCGTTGCACAATCCATCGGATTGTGACTCATGCTGCATTAAAGAGAATGCCATAACACAACCCAGTGAATTGAACAATCACAGATTCACGATGAAGGAAAGTTCAAAGGTTCTGTCTATTGTACAGTACCGCCCACCAT
>JAUYDN010000198.1 GCA_030691775.1 Dehalococcoidia bacterium | reverse complement strand
GCCATTCCCCATTGTATACCGTGACCGCGGGCCCGCTGAGAAACACCTCGCCTTTCCCATCCCATTCCACGCCGAGGGTCCCACCGGGGAGACGGACATCCACCTTTCTATCGAGGTAGCCGAGCAGTCTGCCAGCAACCGTAATGGCGCAGGCGCCGCTTCCGCAGGCAAGCGTCTCACCGCAACCGCGTTCCCATACCCTTGCCTCAACTACTTGTTTACTTATGATATGGGCTACCTCATAATTAGTTTCATCTAAAAAGAGCCTGTGCTGTTCTACTGCAGGTCCTATTAAAGATAGCGGGTAGTCCCGGATAGATGCCCGTGTGAAATGCACAGCATGCGGGTTCCCGATGGACACCAGGCTGAGCAATAACTCCTGACCGTTAACTTTGATGGTTCGGTTCAGTGTTTTAGTTATGTCAACCGATGTGCCGGTCTTTGTATCAAATATTGCAGGTGTCCCGTTGTGTCCGACGCGTGGTTTCCCCATGCTCGCCTGGATTTCCGTCACTTCACCCCGGCGGCGGTGGACTTTTGCACGGCGGTTGCCGGCCGCGGTCTCGATACTCACCTCGAAGTCATCTTTACCCGAGGGATGTTCATCGAGGTAATATTTAACCAGGCACCGCATCCCGTTCCCGCAGGCTTTAGATTCTGAGCCATCGGCGTTGAAAATACGCATCTTAAAATCAGCCATTTTAGATGGTAATAGCAGGAGCAAGCCGTCGGCGCCAATGCCGAAGTGACGGTCGCACATTGCCATCGCCAGTTTAGACCAGTCACGTCGAGAGCTCTCCGGCTTGACGACCACGAAGTCGTTTCCGGCGCCCTGCATCTTGGTAAATTTCATTCCTGTTTAATATCAGCCTCCGCGCTACTATAATAATTATGTCAACTATTGCCAGAGGTCGCTTGCCACATCCGCCAGACCCAGCTCTACCAGCTTCTCCTTCTTCGGCTTGCCGGTATCCCAGTCCCATCGGCGGACCTCATAGTATTCTTTTAGTAGCGTATCCATATCCGGGGATTTTCCGGCTGTACTGCCTTCCGGTACAGGTGCAATGGTAATGCGCGGCATATGGTCGTGACTACGGTTTACTCCCAGCTTGTTGCTGATTGCCCGCTTGATGTTCATCGACCGCTCACCGATGGTCAGGAGGTCGGCGGGGGTGGTGCTCCAGCCGGTGACGGCGTTAAGCAGGTCCGCCATCTGGGTGGGGGTAGCATTGGCGAACTTGCACATCGTGATGGAATCGTACAGGTCTTTGAAGTTCTGGTGTTTGGCGACCATAACTGCTTTACCTTCCGCTTTGAACCGGTCGAAGGGTGCGATTCCATATTCCGGGACTCTCACTCCCAGGTCGACCGTGTAGTAATCGCCGCGCAGATGACAGGCGCCGCGGGAGCCGGTGGCATAGGTTAAAGCCATCCCCGTCGTCGAGCGCGGGTCGTGCATGGGCACTTCGAGACCCTTGACGGCGGCAACCGTTTCCGGGTCGGCACCCAGCGCTCGCGCTAAACCGAGCGTGCCTTCCGCCAGCAGGTCGCCGATGCCCTCTCTTTTCACGATGAGGTCGAGGAGTTTCAGAATGGTTTTCCCATCCCCCCACTCTATCTTCATCCCCGCCTTCTTCTCCGTGAGAACACCCTGCTCGGAAAGGTACATGGCGTAGGCAATGGTGACGCCCGCCGAGATGGTATCGATACCGTGTAGATTACAGAAATGGTTGGCGAGTACGATAGAGTCCGTATCGAAGTTCCAGGATAGAGGACCGAAGACGCCGGCGGTCTCATACTCTGGACCATCGATAGAGTCCAGCTTCTTGCTGAAATGCTTGAGGTGACGGCCGCACATCGTCGGACAGCCGAAGCAGGCGTATGTCTCGATGGTATAATTGCGCCGGAACGCAGTCGCGCTGACACGGTGCACCGGAAAAGCACCCCGCGTGAAGTAGCGTGAAGGCGTATCCCCGAAGACATGCCCGGTCTCCATATAGCCGAGAGTGCCGTATTCCATCATCGAGGCACGGCGGGAAATCATTATTTCACGGATTTGCCGTGACATCTCCCGGAGCTTTGCTTCGTCGGCAACAGGAACTGTTTTAGTACCGGTCACCGCTACTGCCTTTAGCTTCTTGGAGCCCATCAGGGCGCCTAAACCGGTCCGCCCCGCCGCCCTGCCTTCGTCGTTCATTACCCCGGCGAATTTTACAAGGTTCTCCCCACCTTTCCCGATGCAGGAAACACTCAAGCCTCGCTCATTTATCTCTTTTTTTAATATCTCCTGAGTCGCATAGCTATCCTTACCCCAGAGGTGAGACGCATCCCTTAGTTCTGCTTTGCCATCGATGACGGCGAGGTATACCGGTTTCTGTGCCTTGCCGGTGATAAAGATACCGTCGTAGCCGGATGCTTTCAGCCGGAACGGAAAGATGCCGCCGGTGGTTGCTTCACCCCAATAGCCGGTCTGGGGTGAAACGCCGCATACGGAACTGCGGCTGACCATTGGAATGGGTGTTCCCACATACGGACCCACCGCGAACACAAGCGGGTTGTCACCCCCGAAAGGGTCCATCCCTGCTTTCACAAACGGGTATATCAGGTGCGCACTTAATCCACACCCGCCCAGGTAGTCCTTCGCTATCTGTTCCGGGACTGGCAGGTCATTTATCTCACCGGTCGTCAGATTGACGTTCAACAACTTGCCATGATAACCGAACATATCTCTCCTCCTGACTGGTACGAAGCCTGGACACGGCATGCCGTGTCCCTACCTAGAAATCGACGTCTTTGCCTTCAAAAGTGTACCAGAACAGCTTTTCACACTGCTCCTCCGTTATCCAGCGCGGACTGCCAAACGTATCCGGGTCTTCCAGGGAATCGATGACCAGCTTTTTCATATTAGCGGCGAGCTGTTCCCGCGTGATGCCGAGCCCCTCAAGTGTAAGTGGCAGGTCAATCGATTCCAGCAGGTCTTTTACCTCGCCAACCAGTCTCGCAAGCTTTTGTTCATTCGTCCTGCCCTTGATGTCCAGCGTTTTGCAGACGTCTACGTATTTATCAGTGACCACAGAATAGAACTGCTGGGTATACGGGATAAAGATGCCGACAGCCACGCCGTGATGGATGTGGAAAACCTTGCCCAGTGCGTGTCCCAGGCTATGCGTCAGCGTACAGGCGGCGTTACCGAAAGCGATTCCTGCCATGGTTGCCGCAATGTGCATTTTCAGACGGGCTTCGCGGTCTCTGGGGTCGCGGTAAGCGCGCGGCAGGTATTTAAAAACCAGTGAAATAGCCTTTAGCGCCAGGGCATCGGTAAAATCGTTCGAGGTTGGAGAAGTGACACAATCGATGGCATGTGCCAGGGCATCGAGACCTGTTCCGGCGGTCAATTTGGGCGGCATACCTATAGTGAAGGTCGGGTCGACGGCGGCAAAATCCGGGAACAGCTCCCGGGAGGCAATCGGCATTTTTCTACCGCCGACATCATCGGTGAGCACCGCCGCACTCGTCACTTCGGAGCCGGTGCCGCTGGTAGTGGGCACGCACAACAGCAGGGCTTTCTTTCTCAGGTTCAAGGGCGTCGCAGGTGTGAATTTTGTCAGGTCGGTGATGTCCGGCCGTTCGTAGAAAATCCAGGCGGCTTTGGAGAGGTCCATCACGGAGCCGCCCCCCACCCCTACGATGAGGTCCGGCTCGAATTTTATCATCGCGTCGGCGCATTCTCTCACGTTCGCAATCGGTACTTCCGGTTTGGCGCCATCCCAGATTTCAGTGGTGAACTGCCGCGTCTTTAGCGAGTTGGAGACACGCTCCGCAAGTGTACGCACGGATTCATCGGTGACGATGAAGGCTTTTTTCCGGGCGCACAAAGGCGCAATGTAGTTGACAATCCCGCCACCGTGTTCCGGTATAGCATTGACTCCAATGAACAGCCTGGGCACAAAAAGAGTACTGCTCAATCCCCGCGCACCGGTAGTACTGCCGAGTGGAGCCATTTCCCGCAGTCCTGGAGCATTAAACCAGTACGTCATTGTCGTCCTCCCTGATTAGAATAAATTCCAAACATCGGTGTCCAGAGCGTAATCTCTGCCCCTTTTCCCCCGATGACGCGTTGCCCCCAAAAGTTACCCATCTTTGTCACCCTGACCCCGATGGAAATCGGGGAAAGGGTCGAATGGTGGCACAGGCGTCCCTGCCTGTGCGGTTTTTCTCCATCAAACTGCCATCATGTTCGCGCAACCGAATGAGTA
>JAUYDN010000263.1 GCA_030691775.1 Dehalococcoidia bacterium | reverse complement strand
ATCCGCCAGCACGGTTACATGGTCGGGGCGCACTTCCACGAACCCGCCAGTGACTACCAGCGAATATTCTTCACTGCCCTTGCGGGCGCGTAGCTCACCCGGTTGGAGCATAGTCATCAGAGGAGCGTGGTGTGGCAGGACTGCCATCTCACCGTCAATGCCCGGTATGATAACGATGTCCACCTCGTCGGAATAGACAAGGCGCTCCGCCGTGACTACGTCCAGCTTGATGCCCACTAATCCGCCGCCTTCATCTTTTCGGCTTCCGCCACTACATCCTCAATCGTACCCTGCATCCAGAACGCCTGTTCCGGAAGACTATCATACTTGCCGTCGAGGATTTCCCGGAAACCGCGCACTGTCTCTTCGCGGGGCACATACCGCCCCTTACGGCCGGTGAAAGCTTCCGCCACAAACATCGGCTGGGAGAGGAACCGCTGTATTTTGCGCGCGCGGGTGACGATGAGTTTGTCCTCTTCGCTAAGCTCTTCGATACCGAGAATCGCGATAACGTCCTGCAGGTCCTTATAGCGCTGGAGAACTCGCTGGATTTCCCGCGCCACATTGTAATGCTCCTGTCCCACGATTACCGGGTCGAGGACGCGCGAGGTCGACGTTAGCGGGTCTACAGCCGGGTACAGACCTTGCTCGGCGATACTGCGTTCCAGGGCAATAACCGCATCCAGATGCCCGAAGCTCGTGACCACTCCAGGGTCGGTGTAATCATCGGCGGGCACGTAAATCGCCTGGAACGATGTGATAGAACCGCGCTTGGTGGAGGTGATACGCTCCTGTAGCTCGCCCATTTCCGTGGCAAGGGTCGGCTGGTAGCCCACCGCAGAAGGCATCCGTCCCAGCAGGGCTGAGACCTCCATCCCGGCGAGTGTATAGCGGTAGATATTATCGATGAACAGGAGTACGTCCTGTCCTTCGACATCACGGAAGAACTCTGCCATTGTCAACCCGGTCAGACCCACACGGAAGCGCACAGCGGGTGGCTCGTTCATCTGCCCGAAGACCATCACCGTCTTATCGATGACGCCGGAAGCTTTCATTTCATTCCAGAGGTCGTTGCCTTCGCGGGAACGCTCCCCGACGCCGGCGAAGACGGAAAATCCGCCGTGCTCCGTGGCGATGTTGCGGATAAGCTCCTGGATGACCACGGTCTTGCCCACACCCGCCCCGCCGTAAGCGCCGATCTTGCCACCCTTGGTGAACGGTGCCACAAGGTCGATGACCTTCAAGCCGGTCTCCAGTAGCTGGGGTGTCGTCTCTTGCTCCTCGAACGTAGGCGGCGCGCGGTGAATAGGCCAATAGTCGGTGGCTTTAACCGGTCCCGCATTATCGATGGCGGTACCGGTGACATCGAATAACCTGCCCAGACAACCCCTCCCCACCGGGACGGTGATAGGCGCGCCTGTATCTACAACCTCGACGCCGCGGGCTAAACCTTCAGTCGGCGCCAGGGAAAGGCATCTCACCCGGTTGTTGCCGATGTGGCCCTGCACTTCGAGGATAATCTTGCCCTGCGGTGTGCTGATTTCCAGCGCGTTAAAAAGTTTCGGGAGATTATCGGGAGGAAACTCCACATCGAGGACGGTCCCGATAACCTGTACGATTTTGCCTTTAGCCATATTCCCTCCAGTCTTCCCTCAGACCACCGGTTACGCTTTCTCCAGCGCCGCGGCACCACCGCTGATATCCAGTAGTTCCGTAGTGATTGATTCCTGACGTGCCTTGTTGTATACCAGGGTCAGGTGTTGAATTAGCTCCTGGGCATTTTCCGTGGCGTTGCGCATTGCCACCATACGCGCTGATTGTTCGCTGGCAATCGATTCCAGGATAGCGTGGTATACTTCCATTTCCACGAAGCGGGGCAGGAGCGCTCCCAGAACATTTTGAGGGTTTGGTTCAAAGATGTATTCGACATTCTCCAGCTTCGGCAATTGCGCCGGTTGCACCGGCAGGAGCTGTTCCATCACAGGCGTTTGTACCATTGTCGATACGAACCTGGCATAGACGAGGTAGACCATATCCACAAGTCCGTTGGTGTAATCATCGATAACTACCTGGGCGATCGGGAGGATGTCATAGAGCGCCGGACGGTCGTGCAGGTGCGAAAACTCAGCGCGGATATCACGCCGGTACCGCCGCATAAAGTCAATACCCTTCTGCCCTACACCGATGACGGTCACCGGTTTGGCTTGTTCCAGGATGAAGCTACCCGTCTTGCGGTTAAGGTTAGCGTTAAGACCGCCGCAGAGGCCGCGGTCGGGGGTGATGTGGATGATGGCAATCTTGTTGACCGGGCGCCGGCGGAGCAAGGGGTGGGGGGCTTCCCCGGAAACCGCTGCCAGGGAGGCGATTACCTGCCGTATCTTCTGGTCGTAAGGACGGCCGGCTATACCCGCTTCCTGGGCACGCCGCATTTTGGACGTGGCAATCATTTCCATCGCCCGTGTGATTTTAGCGGTGCTCTGGACGCCGCGGATACGACGCCTTATCAACCTGATGTTTGCCATAAAAATAAATCCTAGACTCTAAACCTTAAACTCTAATCTCTGGAGTTTTTGGAAGTTCTAGTAACGATAGCTCCGAAAATCTTCATAAGTTCTGTTGCCTCGTTAATGAGTGCTTCCTTGTGTTTGTCCAGTCCATCCGCCCTGGTTTCCACGAGTCTTAGCCAGTAAATCGTTTCTTTCGCCTCTTTACGGCATATTTTAATTCGCAGACCGAAGTCCTTTTTACCTAAGAATTCACTCGCTTCGATATAATTCGCACCGACGGATGCAGAAGACCTGACTAATTGCTTGATAATTTCTGTGTTAACTACTGTTCTTGGTAAG
>JAUYDN010000014.1 GCA_030691775.1 Dehalococcoidia bacterium | reverse complement strand
TTCGTCAAAGATGCGCGCGTTTCTACCGAGGTCGCAGGGGTCGTGGTAAGTTACGGTTGTTTGAAAGCCCTTGAGGTTCAGTTTGTTTTGCTCGAGCAAGCGCGCGATGAACTCCGTGGCGTGCAGGACGGTGAACGGGTGCCTTTCATCGATTGCCTCTTCATACTCATGTTTCCAGGTCTTGTAACAACCGGGGCAGGCGGTTACGATTGTCTGCGCGCCGATGTCTTTCATCCGTTCCAGGTTGTGGCGGAATGTCCTGGCGGTTGATTCCGTATCACCGGTAGCGAGCAATGGGAAACCACAGCACCATTCTTCCCCACCGGCAATGGTAAAATCTACCCCCGCCGTATCCATAATCTGCACGAAAGCCCGCGCCGAAGGCTGGACCATCGGGAAGAAAGAAGCCACGCACCCGACGAAGTAGACCACCGGCGCAGACCTCTTACTTTTCAGGTCGTAGGGTAGCTTAAGACGGCTGGTCCAGTTAGCACGCTGGTCGTTAGGCCGCCCGGCGATGTTATGGTACTCGTCTGTCAGCTTTACCAGCTCTTTGAGACTCTCCGGTACCAGTCCATTGGCGGCGAGGTGTTTGCGCACGCCTAGCCACATCGCCCGCGACTTGATATCCACATTGCAATCGATTCCGCACCGACCGCACATCGTGCACTGGTAGAGACGGTTGATGTACTCCGGGGCAAAGTCCTTCCGTTTTTGGGGTTTATCGAGGAAAAGCTCGCGAGTCGCCAGCACGCGTCCTCGCGGTGTGGTGGAAAGCCATTCCAGCTTCGTCGGGCAGACATTCATGCAATAGCCGCACTGCACGCAGACGGCAAGCTCTTTCTTCCAGCCGGATTGCTCCCGGCTCTTTGGCGATGGAAACAGACCGTCAACGATAGACATTGCCTGCATGGCGGTATGATAGATTGCTGGAGTGAACAGGGCCGGCGGATCGAGCCACATCCGCGGGTTGAGTGTTTTGCCAGGGTCGTGGGCTCGTTTCAGTATCCGGGCGCGATTCAAGCGGCGTTTACCGAGTATTTCGTTGCGATAGGGTGCGTTCCAGACGCCGATACCCCCGCCCGGCTTTCCCCCCATCGAGATGGCGAGGTTGCTGATTTCCCGCGGCGTGTGCAGAGAAAACATGTATTCAACCGGGTGTTTTTCATCGGTGGCAATCATCGGCATCAGGTCGCACTGACTGGAGGAGACCACGTGCCCGATGACGCCGCAAATTCGCTGACTCACATTCTGCAGACCGGCATAGTAGCGTTCCAGTCGCTCCAGGGGTATGTAAACATTGCTGGGTATGAGGCTGGGAACGGCGCGGCGGATGCGCAGGATATCGAACCGCTCCCGCCAGAATTCTTCCGCGCCTTCCTGTACCACACCATAACAATCTTCCACCACGCGTGACAATCGCTTTTCGGCATCGTGCACATCCCGCTTCAGCCCGTCATAGCTTACAACGAGCGCACCACTGCCCGGGACGGGTTCTGGTGCCGGGTAATCACTCTTCCGTAGCATTAACAGGTATCCGTCGTCTATCAGCTCAAGGGAGTATGGCAGTGGCTCACGGCGGGTGAGGAGATAAACAGCCTCGAACAGGTCGCTAATGCTCTGGAAATACACCAGGTGGTGTGCGGCTTGTTCCGGGATGCGGCGTACCTTCAACTTCACGCGGGTGAAAATGCCCAGGATACCTTCCGTCTCGGAGAAGCGGCTCAAGCCAAAGCCCATTTCGTACTCTTTTACGGAGCCATCGGCATAAACTATCTGGATGGCTTCAAGCTGGTCGAACACAGGCCCGTATTTCAGACTGCCGATTCCCAGTCCGCTGGTCATCACCCAGCCGCCGAGAGTTGCGGAACGGGCGCTCGATGGGTAGCTTCTCAATGTCAACCCGCGTGCGTTCAGACGTTTCTCCATCTCCCACCACGTTATGCCTGCCTGCGCCGTTACAGTTTCATGCTCTTCGTCGATTTCGAAGACCGTGTTGAGGTCGAGTGTATCCAGAACGACACCGCCCCGCTTGGGGACTGCCGCGAAAAGCCCGGAACTGCCGCCCCCGCGCACCGTGAGGGGAATGTCCTTCCGATTGCAGTAGCCCGCTACCTGGGACACCTGGTCCACAGAGTTCGGTTTGACGATGGCAACCGGCATGGTCTTGAACAGTCCCTTTACCAGGCGCGGCAGATGTAAAATGTCGTGCGTATAGCACCAGCGCTCGAATTCACTTACCGTGACCCGGTCGCCGACGATGTTTTTCAGGTCGTTTTCTATACCTGGTTCACTCATATTCCATACACTTATTTAGCGTTCAGCTATCAGCTAGTAGCTATTAGCTTTTGGACCCAATTTTTCCTGAAGTCGCTCGCTGGTACATCTCCCCCGCGTTGAAAGAACTCCGTACCAACGGGGCGGAAGCAACCTCCCGGAAGCCTGCCGATTTGCCCAGTTCCGCCAGCGCGGTAAACTCTTCCGGAGCGAGGAATCTGACTACCGGATGATGCCTTGCCGATGGTTGCAGGTACTGCCCGATGGTTAAAAGGTCGCAGTCCGCCTGCCTTAAAGTGCCCATTACCTCGATAATCTCATCACGTGTTTCCCCCAGCCCCACCATCAACCCCGACTTGGTAATGAGGCACGGGTCGATTTGTTTCGCACGCCGGAGCAAGTTGACCGACCGCTGGAAATCAGCCGTTGGACGGACCGAGGGATAGAGGCGCGGTACTGTCTCCACGTTGTGGTTGAGGATATCGGGGCGGGCAGAGACTACTATGTTGAGCGCCTCTCGCGAACCGCGAAAATCAGGGATAAGGACTTCAACGGTTGGTGGTCCAGGCTGGTTATTAAGTATGGTGATTATCCGCGCGAAGTGTCCTGCGCCGCCATCGGGAAGGTCGTCACGCGTGACGGAGGTAATGACCACGTGCTTCAGCTTCAAGTTGTTCACCGCCTCGAGGATGTGCCGTGGCTCGTTTTCATCCACCGGTTGGGGCTTGCCCTTGTCCACGGCGCAGAAAGTGCAATTGCGGGTACAGGTATTGCCCAGGATAAGGAAAGTGGCGGTGTGCCGCGTAAAACAATCGCCGATGTTCGGGCAGAGAGCGCTCTGGCAGACGGTGTGCAGTCCCAGTCCGTCGAGCATTCCGCACATGCCGTTCATCACACCGGGGTCGGGTATTCTCTTCTTGAACCACGCAGGTAAACGTCCGCTCATTATACTACCTCAACGAACCGGCCGTTACCCATTCAATGGCGGTCTGAAATACACCGGTGAAATGAGTGGTAACGTGACGGGCGACTTCTTCAACCGCGATAGGACGATGGAGTACTTTTGCCATGGAGGTAACGCCGCGGTCGCGGATACCGCAGGGATTGATGAGATTGAAATGCTCGAGGTTCGGGTCCACGTTGAGTGCCAGCCCGTGCATCGTGACCCAGCGGTGCACTGCCACCCCGATGGCGGCGATTTTATCATTTCCCACCCAGACACCCACGTATTTTTCATCTCTGCGGGCGGTGATGGAGAAATCTTTCAGGGTCCTGATTATTACCTCCTGGAGGTTGCAGATGTAGTGCGGGATGTCCTTTCCATAATGGTGCAGGTCGAGAATCGGATAAACAACCAGTTGGCATGGTCCGTGATAGGTGACATCCCCGCCGCGGTCGGTGAAGTACAGCGATACCCCTTGCCGGTTTAGCTCTTCAGGAGGTACGAGCAGGTTCTCGAGCTTCCCCGATTTGCCCAGGGTGAGGGTGGGGGGGTGCTCCAGGAGCAAGAGCAAGTCCTCACCACGACCGTTAAGTTTCTCTGTCCACAGCCGCTTCTGCAGTTCGTAGGCAGTCTGGTATTCCACTGTCCCGAGCCAGCTTACTTTACACGGTGGTCTGTCTGTCGTTTTTTCGGTGAGCATTCGCCCCTCTGGAGGTGAAACAACCATCTGTGTCTCCACGTTGTGCTCAAACTGTTTACTGTATACTGATGACTTTTTATGGCGTAATCACAACCTTGATTGCCTCATGGGTGTTGAGCTGTGTCTCGTAAGCCTGCTTGGCTTTAGCGAGCGGGAATGTATGTGTAATCAGCGGTTTCCTGTTTACCTTGCCGCTCTTCATCAGTTCCAGCGCCTGGAAGAACTCCGGCGGCACCCATCCCCACGACCCGATGAGATGAATGCCTTTCCGCATGACGATATTAAGGTCGAGGTCACAGTTTTTCTCGAAGACCGCTATCTCCACCACCTTGCCGTTTTCTTTTACCATCTGCAGGGCTTGCCAGAGTGGCGGTTGCCCCTTGCTTTCCGCACTCTGCCCGGCGCAGTCGATAACCGTGTCCACGCCCGCCACCGGGTACTCCAGGTACCGTATCTTGGTGCTCCCGGTCATCTTGAGCATGTACTGGTAGGGGTCGTCTTTGGTCGCGTTGAGCACCACGTCGGCGCCGATTTGTCTTGCCATGTTCAACCGCTTTTCCGCGACATCGACGGCAACAATCCGCGCCTTGCTGGTGGCTTTAAGTATCTGGAGCACCCCTAGCCCGATGAGACCCATCCCGAATACCACGATTGTTTCGTTGTCCTTCGGGTTGGCGAGATTGACGCCATGAAGAGAGGTGGCGAGGGGTTCGTTGGTGGCGGCTTCCTCGAAGCTCAATTCCGGGGGAATCGGGAGCACGAGCCGCCGCGCTAATGCCGGTATCTTGATGTACTCCGCGTTACCGCCGTTACTGATGGTGACGACCCTATCGCCGACTTTTAATCCCTCGACGCCGGGACCGAGCTGTGCGACTTCACCGCTGAACTCGTGACCGAGTATGATGCCGACTCCCGCGGGAGCGCCCAGTTCCGGGTACAGGTTGAGCTTGTACTGGTGCAAGTCGGAGCCGCAGATGCCGCAGGCGCGCACGCGGAGCAGGATTTCCCCGGCCTCCGGTTTGGGAGTTTCCACCTCTTCCACCCTGATGTCACGTGGTCCGTAAAATACTGCGGCTTTCATCTATAATCCTCCACTAATTTCTCAGGGCACGCGGGGAAATATCGGCATTATCTTAACGTGCTCTTACGATGCTGTCAAATGACGATGTTGAAAGCCGATAGCTAAAGCTGAAAGCTGTCCTGTAAACTGCTTGACAAAACATGCTGTAGAGAGTATAGTCGTTGACGAATTTTGCCGGTGGGGAATTAGCCGGCCGGAAATGAAAGAAAAGAAGGAGAGCGTAATGGGATTGATTGAACTTGACCAGACCCTGACCGATGAACAAAAAGCAATTCGTAACGAAGCCCGGCGGTTTTTTATGAATGTCTGGCGCCCGGCTTCTATCAAGCTTGACAAACTCGCCGACCCGCGGGATGTTATCGCCAAAAACTCTATTTACTGGGATGTGATGCGCCAGACCTACCAGCTTGGCTACCATAAGATGCGCATGCCCAAAGCGGTCGGCGGGCTGGAGCTGGATGCCATGACCGGCGTCCTGGTGGCAGAAGAGGAGGGGTATGCTTCCGCCGATTTCGCCATCTCGCTCGGGTGCCACGGTTTTCCGTACAACTTTGCACTGATGTCGCAGAAACCGGAGCTGGTGGAATGGGTGAAGGCGTATTGTAACGACACAGAAGCGAAGTGGACGGGTTGCTGGGCAATCACCGAGCCGGACCACGGTAGCGACTGGATTCTGTGGCAGGGTGAAAACTCCAGCAGTCCCAAAGTCGCTCCGCAGGTGGTAGCGACCGCAGAAGGCAACCATTACATCATCAACGGGCAGAAATCATCCTGGGTGAGCAACGGTAGCATCGCCTCCCATGGGGCACTCTTCGTGAGCTTCGACCGCAGTATGGGGATGAACGCCTGCGGCATCGCCATCGTCCCGCTCGACCTGCCGGGCATTTCGCGTGGCAAACCACTGAATAAAATCGGTCAGCGTGCCCTGAACCAGGGAGAGATTTTCTTCGATAACGTCAAAGTGCCGAAAGAGTATTTCTTTGTCACCGACCCGGTGATGTACCGCATGATCGCCGAAGCCACGCTTGCCTCGGCGAACGCCGGTATGGGCACGGTTTTCACCGGGCTGGCGGCGGCGGCTTTCGATGAGGCGCTGGCATATGCAAAACAGAGGGTGCAGGGCGGTAGACCCATCATCGAGCACCAGAGTGTCAAAGCCCGCATCTTCGAGATGTTCGAGCTGGTTGAGGCGTCGCGCGCGCTTTCAAGGCGTGTCCTGGCTTATGCCCGCGCCGGACTACCCCCAGCGTTGCAGTATTCCATCGCTTCAAAGGTATTCTGCACCGAGGCGGCGTTCAAGGTCGCCAGCATGGCGATGCAGATTTTCGGCGGGTACGGCACCTCGAAGGAGTTCGTCATCGAAAAGCTGTTCCGGGATGCCCGCGCCGCCATGATTGAAGATGGTGTCAACGAGACGCTGGGATTGGCAGCCGCGGATAAGATAGCGGATTTGATATAACGTGAAAAGGGCACACAAAGCGTTGCCTCGAATGTCATTCTGAGTCACGATTTTATCGGAACGATGTAATCGGGAGAACGAAGAATCTCCGACACTACTCAGTAGGCACGGAGACACTTCCCCCGATTTCCATCGGGGTCAGGGTGACAAACAAGAGCATTTTGGGGGTAGAGACGGTACACAAAGAAGAGGGGGACCGAATTCCGGTGGAAGGGTTCCCCCCTTTCTTTTGTAATAAACAAGTTCCGGTTCCGTTATAATGAACGATGATGGCGGAATGAAACAAACTTAACAAACGCGCGAATTCAGAAAGTAAACTAACCAATCATGATGAAACAGACGCTATCAGTAGACCTACACCTGCACTCAAACAATTCGTGCGACTCCCAAACTACCATAGACGAAATGTGCCAAACAGCCATCGAAAAAGGCTTTAGTGTTGTTTGCTTCACCGAGCACTTCGATATGAACCCAAAAGATGAAGGGTACGGCTATTTTAACTTCGACAAATACACGCATGACATCAATCAGGCGCGAGAAAGATACAACGAACGGTTGACAGTGCTCAAGGGCATTGAATTCAGTGAACCACATTTATATCCGAGAGAATTCGAGACCATGGTGAACCGTGACTTTGATTTTGTGCTGGCAAGTATCCATAATCTTGAAGGGTTTGGGGCCTATTGGTCTGACCCTGAACGCCTAAAACCGTCTTATCCTGTAAAGCGTCTTTTTGAAGTGTATTACCAGGAGGTCTTGAAAGCCATCCGGTTTGGCGGATTCGATTCGTTGGCGCACATCGATTATCCCAAGCGGTATATGCCGACCAGATATGAACCTATTTCGATTCTTGACAACATCGTGGATGAGCTTGTAGAAAGAGACATCGCGTTGGAGATAAACGGATATTATTCAGAGGTCAATCCGAGCAATATGATTTGTGACCTATACGAAAAGCACGGCGGAACAATAGTAACCACCGGGTCTGATGCTCACCGGTGCGAGAGGATTGGGTATAACTTCGAACGCGTTGACGAAGTGATTCAACATTTTAATTTCAACCCGGTGTACTTTGTTCAACGAAAAGCGAGACCGGTTCTGTGAGGATATCCGTCGATCGTGCCATCATTGCGCAATCGACGAGTACCAAGGAAAAGAACTGTAGGGTGGGTTGGAGCTGGTGTAACCGGCGGAAACCCACCAACGAATTCCTGCCCTTCAATGACGCTCATTGGTATATAAGTGGGTACTGACTCGGTTTTGGTGGGTTACGTTCCCCGACTTTGTCGGTTGACTAACCCACCCTACAACTGGTGCCCTACTCCTCCTCCGCCCTTCCTTCCCCCCGGTTCCCGTACCGCTCGATGTGCACAATATCCTTCAGTTTACGCCGCACGCTCTTTACTGACTGCGCCGGGTAACCGATTGCCAGGATGCAGATGAGCTCTCTCCCCTCTGGCAAGTTCAGTAGTTCCCTGACCCTGGTCTCGTCCATATTGGGATTTACCCAGCAGGCGCCCAGCCCCAGCCCGTGTGCCGCCAGCCACATGCCGTACGCTGCTATGGCGCCGTCCTGCACAGCGCACCCGGAGCGCCACGGGTCGACCACTACGGCAATGCCCAGCGGCGCTTCCGCGAGAAACGACCCGTACATAAAACTACGTGAAAGCCGCCGTCTCAAATCCGGCTCGGTGATAACGATAAAGTCCCAAGGCTGTGAGTTGCTGGCAGACGGCGACCACCGCCCCGCCTCCAGGATTTTCTCCAGCATCTCCTGTGGGACAGGGTCTTTCTTGAACTTGCGGATTGCCCGCCGCGTCAGCAATGCTTCCAGTATGTCCATTTTTACCTCTGAACGGTGATTTTCTCCCCCTGTTCGACTTTGCCGAGCAGTGCCTTTATATCAGCCAGTTTCCCGACTACGTTGACGGCGCTCGCCGGGCGGATTTCATTACCCTTGCTGATGGGCGTTTTTCCAAGGAAAAGGCACAGCGCCGGTCCCTCCGGCCAGTAAGCTATGTCTCCCGGATTCACTGTCTCCCGACCGTTTTCCAGTCCGGTCTTCACCGGCACATCGAAGTAGATTTCATCCCCCCACCAGTTCACTATGCTCGTGATAGGCAGAGCCTGATAGATGAGGCCGGCTGTTTTAGTATCGTTTAATTCGGCGGTCGCCTGGACGTTCCCGGCGATGATTGTGATGGGTTTGGGCATCGAGATTCACCTGTAAAAATGATAGCATTCCTGCGGGTGGATGTCATTACTGTGAGAACATATTGTTTGTCATCCTGGAGGAGTCCATCTCACCAATACTCCCGAAGGACGACGAAGGATCTCAGGGTGGCGGGGGAGCATTACTACCTCACCACGAGAGTCCCTATCCATAATCATATTGAGGATGACAAACCTACCTGCACACACAGGCGGGACGCCTGTGCCACCAGAACTGGGCTGGAGCAGATGGGGGATTTGATTGTTGATTATTCAGATATTGTTTGAGATTCATTACTTGGAATTTGAGTTTTTCTTCGCATTCAGGCGGATGGCGTAGTCGGTCCAGAATTAATGTTTTCGATTAATGAGGCAGTTTCTTCCGGCCTTGTCCACCGTGTCTTTATCGCCATCCAGGGTACGGCAATCAGGAGAATAACCATGCCGATAAACTGAGCCTGGTGCAAACCGAGGAAGAACGGCGTGCCGCTGCGGAGAAAATCGATGCCGACACGCCATGCCGCGTAAAATGCCAGGTAAAGCACGAAGAGGGAGCCGGTGGGCTGGAGCTTACCCCGCAATTTCATCAGGATGCCGAAAACAGCCAGGTTGAAGAAGATTTCATAAGCCACTGTTGCGTGAGTTGTGATGCCTAACGGGGCGAGGGTGTCCGGGTGGGTATATACTAATCCCCACGGCACACTGGTCTCCACGCCATAACAGCAACCGTTGAACAGACAGCCGAAACGTCCGATTGCCTGTGCTATAATGACGCCGGGTGCCAGCAGGTCGAATACATAGCCGATTTTGATTTTGCTGAACTTACAGTAGGTCCAGATACCGAGCGAGGCACCGAGGACAGCGCCCCAGGCTGTCAGACCGGAGCCGCCGATGACACTCGCCCAGTCCTGTGAGTAATCTATCACCGCCCCGGAGAGCACCAGCTCCGGGTGGGTTTTCGCGACGACGATGTTGTCCACCACGTGGATAAGCCGCGCAAAAATAACACCGGAAGGGATACCGACGAGGGCGAGTGTGAGCACGGTATCCAGGGAAAGTTTGGCGCCTTTTTTCCGCACCTGCCACCACATCCACCCGATAAGCCAGACCACGGAAAGCGCCAGGAACAGACCGTAATATCTCAGGCTGAACGGACCAATCTGGAACGCTACCGGGTTGAAAGGGAACTCTATCATCGGTTGTCCTCCACCACCCTTGTCCTACTATTACTTTAC
>JAUYDN010000001.1 GCA_030691775.1 Dehalococcoidia bacterium | reverse complement strand
CGACGAAGAATCTGGTGGCGGGGGAAAATCGCACCTCCCTGAGATTCTTCGCGGAGTTTACCCTGAGCGATTATGAAGGGCTCCAGAATGACACCTCCATTTTCATTGTTCGTGGGTGGCGCCACGGCGCCATGATAGATTAGACAGCAATGATATGACATTAGAATTTGTTTGAGATTTGGCTATTGGAATTTGGAATTTGGGCGGGGAAGGCTGAGGTGGGGGGTATGTTATACTGGTAAATTGCGCCTATGACGACAATCCTGCAAAAGTTCAACGACAACATACTAAAACGTTTTCCTCCCGGCGTCTGGCTGATGACGGCGGTGGATACCTTCATCACCATCGGCTTCTCGATTGCGCTACCCTTTCTGGCACTCTACCTGCACAAGGAACGCGGTTTGCCGATGAGCGTGGTGGGAATGTTGTTTCTTATCAGCGGCTTATGCACGGCGGCAACGAATATCTACGGGGGAATACTCTCTGACCGGCTCGGCAGACGGCGGCTGTTTATCGTCATCACCACGGTCAGCATCTTCGCCTATGCGGCGCTGGCTTTACTCACGGGTTATAACGCGCCGGTGTGGGTGATTGCCTTAGTGTATATAGCGGCACGGAGTATTATCGGCACTATCAACCCGACGGTGATGGCAATCGTCGCCGACCTGACGCCCAAAGACCGTCTTACGGAAACTTATGCCTTTATCAGGGTTGGTGGGAACATCGGTTTTGCGCTGGGACCGGCAATCGGTGGTTACCTGATGACGGTAGTCTCATACGGCTGGCTTCTCGGCGTTTCGGCACTGACCTGCCTGATTGTAGCGGTGCTGGTCTATTTTTTCCTCCGGGAGTCGTTCGTCGCCGGAAAGGACCGGGTCGATTTCAAGAGCATGGTTGCCATTACCCTCGACAGGTATTTCCTGGTTTTCACCATCTTCGCCATTCTCCTCACACTCTCCGTGGCGCACCTGGGGAGCACGCTCTCTGTGTTTGCGGTGGAAAGGGTGGGTTTTACGACCGCACAATACGGACTTTTACTGACCGCTAACGGCATCATGGTAGCGGTTACACAGTACCCGGTGGCTTACCTGGTGAACAAACTATCCAGGGCGAGGGGTCTTATACTGGGGAGTCTGCTCTATGCCGCCGGTTATCTCACGATGGGCTGGGTGACGGGCTTTAGCTGGGCGCTGGTTTCCATGGTTATTATCACTGCCGGTGAAGTCACTTTCTCGCCGATTTCTTCCTCCATAGTCGCCGAATCCGCCCCGGCGGATAAACGCGGCCGGTATATGGGCTTTTTCGCACTGAGCCAAACAATCGGGTTCTCCATATCCCCGCTTTTCGGTGGAGTTCTGCTGGACCTGTTCCCGGCTAATCCCATCGCACTCTGGGGGATTATCGCGTCGGTGGGGCTAGTGGCGGCGGTCGGGTTCTGGCGGTGGGGGAAAATGAGCCGGCCCGCCAATTTACGGTTAGCATAAAAAAGGTGCCCGGGTATTAACCCGGGCACCCGCCGTCCTTCCGAACCCAACGCCACACATCTCACAGGACGGTCCGCATTATTTAATGTTATCTCAATCCCCATCAGCAGGAGTCTACCGGCCGACAACGAGTGTAAAACAAGAATTTCAAATAATTCCCAATCCGGTTTCCGGAACGCCTCAGCAGGATTGAGTACCAGATTCCGAATAACTACGCATTACATGCCACACCTCCTTCTTACTTCCTTATAATATATATCCGGTCGTTCATGCAGGCTGTAACACAAGTCACAAACAGAGCACACCTTATTAAAGGGTTGAATACCGATGATTCCACCGGTTGGCATTGACTGGGTTTTGCCCCAAAATGCCCGCGTCCTTATCACCCTTGTCGTAGGATAATGAATTCCCCTGCCCTGCCCTGAGATTCTCCCGTTCGGCTTCCTTCAACTCCGTTCAGGACAAATCGCTCACGGCAGGCTGTCGTCCCCGTATCAAGTACCGACTGAATCGGGATGGCGATGGAGTCGCTCATACGGGGCAGGCCCTTCGTAATGTTGGGGGAGACGGACTCCTCCAGAATCAATCATCCCGATTATACCGGGACCACGAAGTATGAAAAACCCTGCCCTTCTTTGTCATTCCCGCCTCCGAGCGGGAATCTAGGCGTATTCTCCACCCTCTGGATACCAGCCTTCGCTGGTATGACATTTTGGGAGGCTCCCTTATTTTCATAACAGTGACAAGGGACACTGTTTTCAGAGTAACGACATTTAATGAAACACCCGTTGACTGAAAAAGGGGTTAATGGTAGCATAGATATGGTTTTGGGCAGGACTATTATCGTAGGTGCCACAGGCGCGATATTTTGCGAAAAAACCGGAGGAGGAGCTTAAGGTATGAAATTGAAGGTCTTCGAACCCCTGGAAGTCAACGGTATGGAAATCCCTAACAGGCTCGGGTTGTCGTCCCTGCTCAATAACCCCGTCGGTGAAGACGGCGGGCCGGGTGACACTACTGTGAAATGGTTTGAGGCGCGGGCACAGGGTGGCGTGGGGCTGGTCCTCTCTGGCGCCGTCCAACCCGTGGAATCAGCCATGCCAATGTTCCGGAGGATTTCCCTGGCACTTTATGATGACAAGTACATCCCCGGCTTCAAAAGGATTGCGGACGTAGTCCACAAACACGGTATGAAATTCGGAGTGCAGATTGCCATGGGCGGGCCAATGACGGGCACGGCTCCCTCTATGCCGCCCTATCCTGACGAAGTCCATGCGACCAGGACAGTGGGCGAATCGATGGGCGGAGGCGCGATACCCATCCGGGAGCTTTCCATCGATGAGATTATAAAAGCATCGGATGCCTTTGCCGCCACAGCACTGCGCGTGAAGAAAGCGGGCGCGGACTGTGTGGAAATCCACTGCACCCACGGCGGTGCTTCACTCCTTTGCTCTTTCCTGTCACCATACTATAACAAGCGCACCGACCAGTACGGCGGTAACTGGGAGAACCGCCTGCGCTTTACTCTGGAAACCGTGGAAAAGGTGAGGAAAGCCGTGGGCAAGGACTTCCCGGTGCTCATCCGGCTCTGCGGCGACCAGCTTCTCGGCGAGAAAGGCATAACTACAGAAGCCACGGCGAAGTATATTATCCCGGCGCTGGACGAGGCAGGCATCGATGCCTTCGATGTCTCCCAGGGCGATAACATCCGCTCGCAGGAAGGCATCTCGATTCCGATGTACTACCCGCGCGGTTGTTTCATTTACGTAGCGGAAGCGGCAAAGAAAGCCACGAAGAAACCGGACTTCGGCGTGGGCAGGATTGTGGATATCGAGATGGCGGAAAGGTTCCTCAACGAGGGCAAAGCCGACCTCATCTTTATGAGCAGGCAGTTCACCAGCGACCCGGATACGGTGAAGAAATTCCTCGGTGGTAAGGCGGATGAAATCCGTAAATGTATTGGCTGTGTGGCAGGTTGCGGCCGGCCGTGCCCGGTCAATTACGACATCCAGGACGAACC
>JAUYDN010000248.1 GCA_030691775.1 Dehalococcoidia bacterium | reverse complement strand
TGATGCAGTTGATTCACGAAACTGGCTTGTTCCGCCTCAGGCGTACCTACAGACCACCCAATGCTACCTCACCGAGCAGTGTTTTGAGTTTTGTAAAGTGAACCACACCGAAGGTGTTTGCGAAGAATGCTTTTCATTTCTCGGAAAACGCTGAGGGGTAGATTGATTAAAGTCGTCATAAAAATTTGATGAGGAGCCAACGATGGCTAAAGTGAACACGGTCCTCGGTCCTATCAGTACGGCAGACATGGGTTTCACCCTGATGCACGAGCACCTGCTGTGCGCCTTTCCCAACGCGGTTACGGAATACCCCGACCTGCTCGTTCCCGATGTGCTGGAGTATGTGGTTGCCCGGCTTAAGCTGGCAAAGGCGGGCGGCATCGATACCGTGGTGGATATGACTACCCTCGATTTAGGCAGGGACATAAATTTTATCCGGGAAGCATCAAAGCGCAGTGGCATAAATATCGTCGCCTGCACGGGCTGGTGGCTGGACGTGCCGCGATTTCTCAGCGGTTTGATGGCGAGTGTAACACCAGCGCAAATGGCGGAATCGTTCGTGCGGGAGATTGAAAAGGGTATCGGGGATACGGGCATCAAGCCGGGCATCTTAAAATCGGCGAGCGATGTCGGCGGGGTGACGCCACCGCAAGAGATGGGCTTGCGGGCGGTGGCAAAGGCGCACCTCAAGACCGGCGTGCCCATCGTCATCCATTCCTATCACCCGGGCCAGGTCGCCAGACAGCAGTTAGATATTCTCAAGGACGAGGGCGTCAATCTCAAGCATGTGAAGGTCGACCACTCGAATGACACCACGGATGTGGAATACCTGACGTGGATTCTGGAGCAGGGGTGTTACATGGGGCTGGATAGATATCCGGGGCGGATGGTCAGTCCGCTGGCACGCACAAAGACATTAAAGGCATTGATTGACGCGGGGTACATCGACAGGCTCTGCCCGTCCCATGATTGTATTCTCGGTTATATCCTGCCGGCAGGTATTGCAACACAGCAGTATGAGGCAATGAACCCGCACCGGTATCTCTACATCAAGAAGGTGGTCTTCCCCTGGCTCAAGGAGATGGGCGTGCCGGATGCTCGAATTAAGCGGTTGTGCGTGACAGGACCAAGAAATTTTCTGGAGGGGAAGTGATAATCCGCCGCGTTTCTTCCCCCTTTCGCAAAGGGGGTGCTTTGCCCCAAAAGCATGACTCGATGTCACCCCGAGCCCTTCGACAAAGCTCAGGATAAACTACACGAAGGGTCTCCGTGCCCACTCAGTAGGCTGGGAGATTCTTCGTTCTCCCGATTGTCTCGTTCCGATGACATCGGGACTCAGAATGACATTTGAGGCGAGACCCAAAGGGGATTGAGGGGGATTTTATAGAAAGCAGGGATTTGATGACCGACAAACTCTTTGAACCATTCAAAATCAAGAACACTACACTGCAGAACCGCATCATGCGCTCGGCGACGTGGGACGCTACGGCGGATGAAGCCGGGGCAGTCACCGACCATTCCATTGCTATTTATGAGCGGCTGGCGCGCGGTAGTATCGGGCTGATTGTCACCGGGTATGCCTATGTTTCGTCGCCGCTGGGCAAGGCAAATCCGGGTCAGTATGGTGTATACAGCGATGACCTGATTCCCGGCTGGAAACGGCTGGCAAAGGCAGTCCATGGGGGTGGTGACAGCAAAATTGCCGCACAAATTGTTCACGCGGGCATTAACTCCGGATGGCTGGTGGAACACGGCTTCACACCGCTCGCGGTCTCGAAATTGCCGGACTTTAACCGTCCCCACCGTGAACTGACGGACGGTGAAATCGAGCAGATTATCGAAGATGTGGCGGCCGCGGCCGTAAGGGTGCGGGAAGCCGGGTTCGATGCCGTCCAGCTTCACGGCGCCCACGGCTACCAGATGAGCCAGTTCGCCTCGCCATTATTCAACCGGCGCACGGACAGATGGGGCGGCAGTGCGGAGAAACGCCGGCGCTTTCATCTTGAGGTTGTCCGCCGTGCCAGGAAAGCGGTGGGTAACGATTATCCCGTCCTCATCAAATTCGGTGTGCAGGATGACCGCGAGGGTGGTATGCCGTTTTCAGAGGGATTAGAGATTTGTCGCGAGATGGAAAAAGCGGGAATTGACAGCATCGAGATAAGCGGTGGGGTGGGGGGCGGCGCATCGCTGGCGATTCAGGAGGGCGAGATTGACCGCCCCGTGTTCCGGGAAAGGGCGGCGGCAGTGAAGAAAGTAGTCAGCGTTCCGGTGGCGGTGGTACACGGTGTCCGCAGTCCCGAACTTGCAAAGGACATCATCGATAGCGGTGACGCGGATATGGTGTCCTTCTCGCGTCCGTTTATCCGCGAGCCTGGTTTTGTAGCGCGTTGGCTGAAGGGTGACACGCGCCCGGCAATCTGTATCTCCTGCAACCGCTGTTTCCCCATCGTGCGTCGCGGCGAGCCGTTAGAGTGCGGGGAGGAGAGGAGAATACGGGAGGGAAAGACGAAGACGTAGGGAAAAGAAGCACGAAGAAACGTGTTAAAACTGAACCTTATAAACAGCCTGTAGGGGCGACCCTTGAGGTCGCCCAAAAGGGCAGGGTCGAGCCCTGCCCCTACGGTTCTACCGCATTGGGCAGGGTCGAGGAGCTTGTCTCATTAATATCATTCCCGATACTAACAAGGATAGAAATGGGTGTCATTCTGGAGCGAAGCGAAGAATCTCAGAGTGGGGGAATAAGACAACGCCTCCCCACCACCAGATTCTTCGTTGTCCCGATG
>JAUYDN010000222.1 GCA_030691775.1 Dehalococcoidia bacterium | reverse complement strand
AGGGTCTCCCTGCCTACTGAGTAGTGTCGGAGATTCTTCGTTCACTTCGCTCCTCAGAATCAGTCAGGCCGATTACATCGGCACCACGAAGTATGAAAAACTCCGCCCTTTGTCATTCCCGACCCCGTATCCAGTACGGGGCAAGCTCTGATCGGGAATCCAGGCGTATTCCCTACCCTCTGGATACCAGCCGGAGTTTACCCCGTACTCTGATACGGGGCTGGTATGACATTTTGGGGGGCTCCCTTATTTTCGTAGCAATGACACCACCATTTTCATTGTTCGTGGGTGGCGCTACGGCGCCATGACAAATTATTCTCTTTTAGGGTCCAATACCCCGCCGCTTGCGGCGCGTAAAGCCCCAACGGGGTCGTGATACCCCGACGCTTGCGTCGGGGAGAGTCATTTCGAAATTCGAAATTAGGATTTGTCTGTTTCACGGTTGGTGCATTACCTCTAAGGCTTCTTTCAGGTTGATGTCACCCGTATACAGCGCCTTGCCGATAATTGCGCCCTCCGCCCCTAACTGCTTCAGCATCTTGAGGTGTAAGACCGATGAAATGCCGCCGGCCGCGATTACCGGCACCCGCACGGCGTGAATAAGCTCGGAGACGGCGGTGAAATTGGGCTCGGTGAGGGTGCCGTCACGCACGATGTCCGTATAAATAAGCCGCCGCACTCCCAGCCCCACCAGGTACTGCGCGAACTCGACCGTCGTCCACTTTGTCTCTTTCTGCCAGCCCCAGGTCGCCACTTTACCGTCACGCGCATCGATGCTGACGATAATATAGTCGTTGTACTTGCGGCACGCCTCTTTTACCAGCTCCGGATTTTCCACGGCGGCTGTGCCCAGGATAACACGCTCGATGCCCATCTGGAGTACACTCTTGATAGTGTCAAGATTCCGAATGCCGCCGCCGAGTTGAGCGGGAATCAACAGCACCTGCGCAATGTGATGGATTACTTCCAGGTTGCCGAGCTCGCCCTGCGCCGCGCCGTCGAGGTCGACGATGTGGAGGCGGGGTGCGCCCATCGATTGCCATTTCAGCGCCACATCCAGCGGGTCATCGGAGAACTGTACTTCACGCTTATAGTCACCCTGGTAGAGGCGGACGCATTTGCCGCCCTTGAGGTCGATGGCGGGTATTATTTCGATGGTAGGCTCCTTAAATAAGCTTTTAGCTATCAGCCGTCAGCTTTTAGCTTGAAAACTCCTGGATACCAGCCGGAGTTTACCCCGTACACCGATACGGGGCTGGTATGACAAAGACTCATGTAGCGTGGGTGGAAGCCGATGTAATCGGCATGAAACCCGCCTATAAAACTGTTTTATCCTTCGATATGCTTCTTGGTGGGTTACGTTCCCGATTTCGCATCATGTGCGAGACAAGTTTCATCGGGAGACTAACCCACCCTACGATTTCTGTTTTATCCTTCGATATGCTTCTTGGTGGGTTACGTTCCCGATTTCGCATCATGTGCGAGACAAGCTTCATCGGGAGACTAACCTACCCTACGATTTCGCTGTGTCATTGCGAGCGAAGCGAAGCAATCTCTGGTTAAAAAAAGGGGTTACATTAAGCGTGAGATTGCCACAGCCTGCCCCGTTCCCGTATCGCGGTACGGGACAAGACTTGATACGGGGCCTGCCCCGTACTTGATACGGGGGAGATTGTGAGGGTTTTCAGTTGTTTCGCGGATGCCTCTAAGTCAGATACCGAACACGGTTTCCCCAAGGCAGATAGAATCGCTTACCTTTTTTCAGTGAGACGGCATACCTTTGTCTTCGTCGAAAATCCAAATCGCTACTGTGTACGGCTTGGAATGCCAGAAGAACATGACATATGAACTTGCCTTTAATTTTGATAAGATATATACATGGACATTAAAAAATGAGAATAGGAATCCTTGAGTTATTGAGTGCCGGAGCCACCAGGAGGTGGGACCACAAAGCATATAACTATCTGGTTACCAGGCAATATGCCAGTATTATGCCTCAAGCGATAAGTGTCTGGTGCCGTAATCTAAACCACGAAGTCTTCTATGCCACCTATTTTGGCAATGGGGACCCAAAAAGCCTATTGCCAAGTGATCTCGACATCGTATTCATATCGACTTATACTCAGGCAAGTGCCATGGCATACGCTCTGGCAAAGCTATATCGCCAGGAAAAAACACTGACTGTGCTCGGCGGACCTCACGCCAAACAATTTCCTGATGATTGCCAGCGTTTCTTTGACGTCGTCGTTGGTGATTGTGATAAAACTCTAATAGCTGAGATCATAAGGGACAAACCCCGGGGCGAGTTTGTCACCAACGGGCGTACTTTCGCGGATATTCCAAGCGTAGAGGAAAGGATGCCCGAAATCCGCGCCTCCACGTTCTTGAGGGGGAAACCTTTCCCTTTTACTTCACTTCCATTGTTAACCAGCACCGGCTGTCCCAATTCTTGTGATTTCTGTATCGACTGGAATAATCCTTACAGACTCTTATCCCTGGACCAACTAGAAGCGGATATGCGCTATATCTTTCGAAATTTCTCCAGGGTGATGATTGGCTTTCATGACCCCAACTTTGCTGTGAAATTTGAGCAGGTCTTCGATGTACTGGAGAAAATACCCAATCGCAGGCGAAACCTGTATACAATTGAGACATCGCTTTCCGTTCTGCGGGGGACAAGATTGGAACGGATGAAAAACCTGGGGGACTTCTATATCATTCCCGGTGTCGAATCCTGGACGGCTTATTCAAACAAGGTCGGAATCGGCTCCATGATAGGTCCCCGCCAAAAATTAGATAAAGTAATAGAACAATTCAAAACCATCCGCCATTATGTTACCGGAATTCAAGCCAATTTTATGTTCGGGCTTGATGCAGATGTGGGAGATGAACCAATAGAATTAAACAGGGAATTTGCTGAGCGAGTTCCCTTCGTTATGCCCAATTTTAATATTCCGGTTCCCTTTGGAAATACTCCGCTCTACGAGAAATATCTAAGTGAAAATCGTACTTTGACAACCATGCCATTTAGCTTTTATTACCTGCCATACCTGGTATACACCTTAAAAAACTATGACCCGGTGAGCTTTTATGAGAAACTCATCGATATGTATTCTTACATCTTTTCCAGAAGTCTGCTAATAAAAAGGCTGAAGAACGCACCTGCCCTGATGCATTCGGGATATAATTTGTTTAAAACTCTGGGTAATAAACAAATGATCGGGAGATTTCGGGAAATATTAGATTTATTAAGGACTGACACACAGTTCAGGGCTTTCCATGAACATCAAACAGACGTTTTGCCCGAATTTTACCACTACCTGTATGAGCGTATGCTTGGTCCTTACGCCACTTTAATGTCTCGTGAAGACCGTAAACCTGTTCTTGTCGCACATGGAAAGAACGGAATTGTCCCTGCCCCCAGAGTGGTGACTATTACCGACGGGTAATTTGAACGGTCAATTTATCCGTTGCACCGGTGAAGTACGTTTGAGCTAACGACAATAAACAAGAATAAGCCCTCTGCTATTCGGTTGTACAACATGACGGAAAGCGTCAAGCTCGGAATTCAAGGGTTTTAGTGATGGTCAGCCGGCTTCGAGCAGGCGTGAAATGAGCGTGGGAGAAGTTGTTGGTCAGCTGATTGAAAACCATACATTTTAGTCAACCGAATGATAGTTTAGCTTCAAAATGAGCCACCAGCGAATCGAACGCTGAACCTGCTGATTAAGAGTCTGTAATTAGCTTTGTTTCCTGTTGTTTTTGAAGCTAACTTGTTGTTTTGTGCCTATCCGTATTTTGAAGCTAACTAGCTCATGTTTACTACTTGAACTGAAAACAATTATTGCCAAATTATTGCCAAAAGTTGGTTAGCAATATTTCATTATAGCTCAAGGTTTTTTTAACTTCTCCATAACAAGGGAGGACATCACAATCTGGCTTTCTGTGTCATTGGCCGAAATCCCTGTTTCTTCACACACTGGTGTCACCCGGGACATCTGGCGTTCCATACAAGGTCAAAGTCCCAGCAGTTTCATCGCGTTACCGCCAAACCATTTCTTCTTCACTTCCTCTTTCAAAGGCAGGGCTTTCAACTCATCGACACACCGCTTATGGGGCAACATACTGTCTGTGGCAAAAAGCACCTGGTTCTGTAGCAAAGTATTACCGTACTGCATCAGGGGTTCCCATCCTGAACCCGGCGTGCCGAAGTATTTGGGAGAAACACCACCCAACTCAATGTAAACATTGGGATGTTTCCAGGCTATTGCCATCATCTCAAGCACCCATGGCCAACCGCCGTGATTGGCCACTATCTTTAGGTCGGGAAAATCGCAGGCTATCCTGTCAAGGTGGGACACGTGAGAATAATACAACGAACGGTCGACATTGAAGCTAATGGAGGAATGGATGGTGACAATCAGCCCCAATTTCTGGCACAGGTCGTAGACAGGCCAGAAACGGCTATCCGTGGTCGAAACCCTTACCGCCCAGGCCTGGAGATTAACACCCTTGAACCCATGCTCCTTAGCACCCCGTTCCACTACCCTTACCATGTTATCATCGACAAGCGGGTTCAGACACATAAAACAGAGAGAGAATCTATCCGGATATGCCTTCACAATCCGTAGTGCGGCTTCGTTGAGTTTCCTGTAATCGCCACTGCCATTGTATTCGGCCTGTAAGATCGCCTTGTCTACTCCTGCCTCCTCCATACTCTGCAACATCGCATCCAGAGTCATGCGCCACGGCTCGGCGAGTTTATCACGGTAGACACGCGCATACCCGCCATCCGCCCGTTCACTAGCACGCTCGATACCCTCACGGGAGGGAAGACGCTCCATGTATTCGGCAAGCGGCACCGCAACCCGGAAATCGATAATCATCACATTCTCCTTAAAGAATCACTTTGTTCTCTTTCAGTTGTGCAATCTGGTTCCAATCGTAACCGAGTTCGGTTAAGATCTCTTCGGTATGCTGGCTCAGTTCCGGAGCAGAAAAGCGTGGTTCAATCCTGGTCTCACTGAGCTGGTACGGCACCCGCAGTAAATCGAAAACGGTTCCGGATGGATGTTGTACCTTCGCGATGTAGTCATTAGAATTTATCTGCGGGTCAGAGAGTACCTCACTAATGGTGGTTTCCGGTTCCCAGACCAGTTCATATTGCTCAAAGCGCAACGCCCATTCTTCACGGGTGCGGGTGGCGAATATACCGTCGAAGATGGAGATTATCTCGGTGCTGTTCAGTACCCGTTTTTCATGGGTATCAAAGCGCCGGTCTGCTATCATATCCTCCCGGCCGATTGCCTTACACACAGATTCCCAGAACCGGTCGGTCTGCAGCATCATAAAGAAAAACCACTTGCCGTCCTTTGCTTGATATGTGTTCCGTAACGGGTTGGGGGCGGATTTACGTGAGAACTTCTTGTTGGTCACGCGCTCACCCCAGATTAAGCGTCTCTGAATGTCTTCTCCGGCAGCCCACATCCCTGAAGCCAGCAGGGAAATATCGATTTTCTGACCGATCCCGTATCTCTCACGGGCGAGCAGTGCCAAACCAATCGCTCCCGCTAAGAAGACTGCGCTTGAGAGGTCACCAATCGCCCCTCGCAGGGGTACGGGTGGAGAATCAGGTTCACCCAGGACGGACATCAATCCCGAGCGTATCCAGAACGTGGTGTCATCAAATGCTGCCCTGTCACGGTGCGGTCCATTCATTCCGAAACCGGTTGCCTGGGCATAGACGATTTTTGGATTGATAGTTTTTACTTTTTCATAATCAAGACCGAATTTATCGACAACGGACGCTCTGAAATTAGTAATAAAGATGTCGCCTATTGATATTAACTTTTGGATGACCTCCTTGCCCTGTTCCCTGTTTAAATCGAGTGTCATTGCCCTTTTGCTGCCATTCCAGTGCTCCCAGAACGGATTGACAGTCAGGCCACGCTCTTTCATTAGTCCGGGCGGAAGCAGGCCACGAACCGGGTCGCCCCCGCGCGGGTCTTCTATCTTGATTACGTCCGCACCGAGCTCACCGAGAATACGCGCACATGTAGGACCGAGCACCCAGTGACACAGTTCAATGACCCTGATTCCCTCTAACGGTGCTCTCACCATCTACCTCCCCTTGAAATTTGGCTTGCGTTTTTCAGCAAAGGCGCGGGGACCTTCTCTTGAATCTTCCATCGTGCTCATCATCCGGTTGTACGCCGCGTAAAGCCGCAATCCCTCAGTTACCGGGACGTTGAGCCCGCGGTGAACAAGCTCCTTGGTGATCCTGATAGCCACCGGGGCATTATCACAGATTTTCAGGGCAATCTCTTCGGCTGTCTTCATCAACTTGTCATGAGGTACTACCCGACTTACCAAGCCAATGCGGTAAGCTTCCTGGGCACCGATCTGGTCGCCGGTAAGCATCATCTCCATCGCCACAGACATAGGCACCATGTGGGGTAAACGGAGCGCCCCATACCCGTGAAGCAGGTTCCAGCGGACTTCCGGGCAGCCAAAAGTTGCCCTTTCTGATGAAATCCGGATATCGCACCCCAGGGCCAATTCCAGGCCACCCGCCAGACAATAACCGTTGATGGCCGCTATCACCGGTTTCACAGTGCGGTCGACACTCGGTGCGAGATACCTTCCTGTAAAGTTGGCCGAAAAGTCACCGATGGGACCACCCCGCTCCACTTGCTTCAAGTCTTCACCCGCCGAGAAAGCCTTATCTCCGGCCCCGGTGAGGATTGCTACGCAAAGTTCGGGTTCATTATCGAAATTGCGCCAGGCTTCATCAAGCCCTATATGTACATCACGGTCAAGAGCGTTCATTGCTTCGGGTCGATTGATGGTCACGAATGCGATTTTCCCCTTCTTTTCAAACAAAACAGCACTCATCGTCGCCACCCCTTCTCGAGTAATAACTGCCCAATAATACCTCAGAGTGTGCAATTAATCCAGTTGTCGCTAGCGATTGGACGGACTGCGTGACCGCCAGAGTTGCCTTGGTTCAAAATATCCCTTAGGACTCCCCGGCGTAGTATGCGTTGCTTGACCAGTGCGCTAGGAGTGTGTCTGAGTAATAGCTTTGCTGAGCGTGGCTGGCCCCGATTTTCCACTTCTTCCAGGCTCAACCGACCGATTACTCGGACAGGCTCCTAGGAGCTTGGGTCACCAGTCGAAACACAAAATGAAAATGGGAGATTTATGCATCCTACATGCCGTTTATAAGGATAAAGTGGGAAACTATTAACATATTTAAGCGATTTTTATCCTTAATGTGGGAGACAAAATTGCAATTTTAGAGTCGTTACCCTCGCTCCTAGGAGCTTGGGTCACGACTCTGCAAGAGACGGTGATTTAGTCTTCCTATCTCCGCTGATACAGGCTATACTTGAGCCAAAGGACGTGCAGATAGGAGTTGAGAATGGCGGCAATAGAGTACAAGGAGTACGTTATCAACACCGGCTATCTGTTCCCACCCTAGCTGGCCGACTTCCTGGGAACTGACGATGAGGTGCAGGTATTCACTGAGGTAACGGAGCATCTGGATGTAAGCTGTCTGGACACGGACTTTAGTGGGATAGGGCAGCGCCCCTATCATCCCAGAATGTTGCTTCGGTTACTGATGTGGGGCATGGCCAATCGGGTAGTGAGCACTCGCCGGATAGAGGTGCTGGCACGCCGGGATGTAAGCTTCATCTACCTAGCAGGGGGGAACAAACCCGATTACCGTACTCTGGCCAGATTCCGCCGGCGCAACGCCGTGTCAATAAAGGAGATATTCAAGGAAACAGTGATACTGTGTGCCAGGTTGGGGATGGCTCGCCACCGCTTCTCGCCACAGGTGGTGAATCTTGCGCACATCGCCCTGGACGGAACGAAGATAAAGGCCAATACCTCCAAGCACAAGGCGATGAGCTATGGCCGGATGAAGCAAGACGAAGACAGACTGGAAAGGGAGATAGACGAACTGATGCTTCAGGCCGAGGCAGCGGATGCCGAGGAGGACGAGGCATTTGGCAAGGATAACAATGGTTACAATCTGCCTGAGGAATTGCAGAGGCGAGAGGAGCGACTGGAAAAGATACGCTCAATGAGGGAGGAACTGGAGCGGGAGAAGAGGGGGGAGCAGCATCTCAACGTAGGGCAAACTCCGATTATAGAAGACAAAGAGCAGAGAAGTTTTGCCGACAGGGACGCCCGGATGATGTTAATGAAGCGAGGGGAATTCGACTATGGTTACAATGCCCAGGCCTGTACGGACGAAGGGCATGGGGTGATCGTGGCGGGTACTCTGAGCAACGATGCCTCGGATACCGGTCACCTTCCTGATATGGTGGAGGAGGTGCGGGAGTTGAGAGATGAACTGAGCATACTTGTACCTGGCCAAGTACAGGTAAACGAGACGGATGAGAAGACGGTGATGACCGCTGACCGCGGCTACTTCAGCGTGGAGAACATAAATGGTCAAGGCTTTGACCATAAAGCAGGAAGGGCACGGGATAGAGCTATTGATAGCTTCCGGCCGGGAAGGCAAAAAGGAGTCAGCCGAAGCCAGTGGTGGACTGTACTGGCTGGAGAGGTTTGAATACATTAAGGAAAGTGACTCCTGGAGGTGTCCCGATGGTCGGCTCCTGGTACGGGAAGGGAAGCGAGTATCCATGGGGCGGCCACTGCTCCGGCGCTACGAATGTCCGGACTGCGCGGGCTGCTCGTTGAGGAGATACTGCCTGAAGTCTGGTGAGGAGCGCCGGACACTACTGGTCAAAAGGAAGCAACTGATAAGGGCTGAGATGAGGGCCAGATTGAAAAAGCCGGAGAAGCAGGCTATCTACCGAAAACGCAAGTGGGTGGCGGAGCAGGTTTTCGGCCAGATTAAGCATGGAATGGGATTCCGAGAGTTCACCATGCGCGGAGAGGATATTACCCGTGCCCAGTGGCTCTTCGCCTGTGCCGTGCACAACGTGATGAAGGCGGTGAGATATATCTCTGGTCAAAGGAGAAAAGAGACAGCCCTCGCATTCATCTGTTAAGGGAGATAGCCCCCCCCTTTCGGGGACCGAATCTTGCTTATATTCGCTTCCCGACACCACATGGGGCTTTCACACTAACACCTCGGGTACTCGTGACCCAAGCTCCTAGCAGGCCGACAAATTCCTCAGCGGTAAACTGACTTCCCTGATCAGTGTTAAAAATCTCCGGGCGTCCTTTTTTGATGGCCTCGCGCAGAGCTTCTACACAGAAGTCGGATTCCAGGGTATTGGATAAGCGCCAGGCTTAGTACATAGCGGCTGTACCAGTCCAGGATAACCACCAGATATAAGAAACCTCGGGCCAGGGGAATATAGGTAATATCGGCGGCCCAGACCTGGTTCGGCCGGGTGATCTGCATTCCATTCAGCAGATAAGGGTAGATTTTGTTACCTGGCGCCGGCTTACTGGTCCGAGGATGCCGATAGATCGCTTTAAGTCCCATGATTTGCATCAGGCGACGAATATGTTTCCGGTTTACAAAATGACCTTGGCTGTTCAACCAGGCTGCCATCTTACGTGCCCCATAAAAGGGTGTAGCCAGATACTGGCGATCAATCAGCTTCATCAAGGCTAAGTCCTTCGCAGCAATTCCTGAAGGCTTATAGTAAAAACCGGAACGGCTAATGCCCAGCAAATGGCATTGACGTTTGACTGAGAGCGAGGGATGCTGGCGGTCCACCACTGCACGCCGCTTTTCCAGGCTTAGCGACCGAACCTGCTCTCTAAAAAATCCTTTTCTACCTTGAGCTGACCAATCTGCTGGTAGAGCTGCGCAACAAGGACTTTATTATCTTTCTTCCGTTCCTGGTCGCCACCAAAGATACCGGCGGCATTTTCTGCAAGCGCTTTCTTCCAGGCCCGGATTTGGCTGGGGTGGACTTCAAACTGGCTGGCCAACTCGGCGATTGTCTGCTCATCTTTGAGCGCTTCCAGGGCTACCCTGGCTTTGAATGCCGGGCTATGTTTCCTGCGGCTCTGTTTCAATGTCCTGCTCCTTCATCTTTTTCTTATTTTAGGAGCAGGACCCAACCTTAACAACCTGTCCGAATTTTGGGGACCACCTCAATGTATATTTGTTCGAGGATACCAAAATAGCTATGGCATATCAGGGATAGCGAGATATGGTTAGATAACTAGAGAATAAATGCTGGTAAATGCCTTTAAATCGTTGTCAATTACCGTATAGCTACCAATGTTCGTTTGCAATGACCAATAGTCTTATGAGAAAATTAGCGAACTAAGTTAGCAAACAAAGTTCGCTTGCGACCTATCCGATTTTTCTTGCGGCTATTTGATGGTAAAAGAAATACAGAGTTCCATTAAGAATCACGAACTCCTGGCTAAACGTCGTGAAGAGATAGTAATGACTTCGAGTAAACTCTTCATGCGTAAAGGATTTGAACGGACCAGCGTGAGGGAGATAGCCAAAGCATGCGGATTGACCGTGGGTGGACTGTACCGATACGTAGGTTCTAAAGACGATATCCTATGGTTGACAACAGTTTTCGGAGACTTTGCAGGGGAAAACCTTCTTGATGGACTACGCCAACAGGTCAGAGGTTTACAACCTATCGATGCTCTACGGGAATCGATAATCGTTTATTTCCGGAGTGTGAACGAGTATCAGGATCTTTATAACTTTCACAACCATGTTGTATGGACAGCTACGAAAGACTTTCGGAAAACCATTTTCACCCGGGAAATAGACAAGATAGATTACTTCAAACAATTAGTCGAGCAAGGGATAAAATCGGGCGATTTTGTTACAGACGATGCGCGATTGGTTGCTCATAACATTGTGATTGCGGGAAACGCTTGGGCAAACAGGCGTTGGTACTTGCGCGAGTTCTATACGCTCGATGAATACATCAAGAAAGAAATTGAATATGTTTTGACCGCTATTCATTCGAAACGTAGCGATCTATCTACGGATAATAGCGGAAGTGGCTGTGAGGTAAAACGTAATACTGACTTTGAAAACACACGCGAATGTTAATATTTGGGCGAAGACGGAACCCTCTATTGGTAAAAATTTAAGCTACCATACTCAAATCCCCGACCATGAGGTCGAGGGATGGAGTTCTCCCTGCATCTTCCCCAAATACCCCTGAAGATGCAGGGCAAGGAAGTTGAAACAGTTTAAAACCCCGACCGTAAGGTCGTGGGAAGTTTATCTGCAGGTATATCTCCAAAAGTTGTTTTTTCGACCGCTGCCGATGCATTAAATCGAGACTTTATTCTGTCAGATCCTCCCTGACAATCCCGTACTAACTCCTCGAAATCAGAAAAAGGATTTGCCTGACCTATGACCTGAACAATGGTATTGTTTGCTTCCGGACAAATGAACCTTACTTTTCCGCGGGGATCATCTTTAAAATCCTGAGATTGCCATCCAGCAGGCGCGCTGATTTTAAAATAGCCTTTCGGGTCTGTGTATATAGTATCTGCCAGGAGTCTTTTGAATGATGATAGCTTTTCCTGAGAGGAAGCCTCACGTTCAGATACTTGTCCAGACACTTTTTTCTTGCTAAATAGCCCCATTCTTTTTCTTCCTTTAAGACGACCGGATCCTATCGAAAAACCAACTGCTATAGGAAGTTTATCACCTCATCCCTAAATGCACAACCAACTTTCTAGCTACTATATTATTAATATGGATAAACGAAACATATCATAAACAAATTGACGAATTGTGCAAGCCCCGCCCGAGTTTTTCTTAGAAAGTGAATGAGGCTCTTATCTATGCCGGCTGCCGGGTTTACCAGGGCGCTCTCCTCCAATGTAGGTTTCATCTACCTCGATAAGTGTGGCGGGTGATAAGACCACCTTTATGATTTCGCACCGGCTCGGTTCTGCAAGGTTGGCCGAACGTATCCTTGTTATGGATTCCTCTGAAATTGTGGAGGACGGAACACACGAACAGCTACTTGAGGCGAACGGACTATACGCAAAGATG